>JAYWEN010000412.1:0-3881 GCA_043779245.1 Elusimicrobiota bacterium
CGCACATCGTTTGAGCTGGCGGCAACACGACTTTCTGCCGACGTTCTAAGTCTCTCGGTTTCTTCGTCAAGTGTTCAAAAAGGCGAAAGCCTGATGGACACCGCACGCAACCTCGAAGCCATGAAAGTTGATTTTATTGTTCTGCGGCATTCTGTGTCGGGAGCCCCTGAACTTCTAGCTCGCGGAGTACGCGCCCACGTGGTGAATGCAGGCGATGGAAACCACGAGCATCCGACTCAAGGCCTGCTCGATCTCTACACGATCCGCGAAAAGAAAAAGAAACTTCAGGGCCTGACCGTCGCCATCATCGGCGACATTCTGCATTCGCGGGTCGCGCGCTCAAACATTTGGGGACTCACAAAGCTGGGTGCCAAGGTGCGCTTGTGCGGCCCGGCCACACTCATTCCTCAAGGCATGAAAGCCGCTTTCGGAAATAACGTAGACGTCACCTACAACATGAAAGAAGCCTTAGACGGCGCCGATGTTGCCTACGTCTTGCGACTGCAGCTCGAGCGCCAGCAGGAAAATCTCTTTCCGAGCTTACGCGAGTACAACGAATTTTACGGATTGGATGACAAGAAACTGTCATGGGCGAAAAAAGATTGCCTCGTCATGCACCCCGGGCCCATGAACCGCGGCGTCGAGATCTCCTCCAGCGTGGCCGACGGCCCCCAGTCGGTTATCCTCGAACAAGTCACAAACGGCATCGCGGTGCGGATGGCGGTCCTGTATCTCTTGGCGGGCAGCACAGGCACCACACCGGCGGCCTCTCCTGAACAATTTATTGCGGAGAAGAGATTATCATGAAAAGCATTATTACCTGGGCCCGAAAGCAAAGCCCCAGTCCACTGGATTCAGGCCGGAAACCGCTTTTGATTCGAGGTGGACGCGTGGTTGATCCGCGCAATAAAACGGATGAAATCATGGACGTTTTAATCGAAGGCCAGCACATCCGAAAGGTCGCCAAGTCGATTAAGCCGAGTAAAAATACCGAGGTCCTGAACGCCGCGAATTTGGTCGTCACTCCGGGACTCATCGATGTGCACGTCCATTTGCGCGAGCCCGGTCAGGAAGAAAAAGAAACGATCGCGACGGGCACTGCGTCGGCTGCGATGGGTGGCTTCACGAGCGTCGCCTGCATGCCCAACACGGAGCCACCTCTCGACAATGTGTCTCAGATCCAATTTGTGATGATGAAAGCCCAAAGCGAAGGCTACGTCCGCGTGTTTCCAATTGGAGCCATCACTAAAGGGCAAGACGGTGTAGAGCTAACCGAGATTGGCGCCATGGTACGAGCCGGCTGCGTCGCGATCTCCGATGATGGAAAGCCGGTCGCCAATTCGAAATTGTTTCGCCGTGCGCTCGAGTACGCTAAAACCTTCGGTCTCACGGTCATCGATCACTGCGAAGATCCCGAGCTTGCGAAAGGCGGCGTCATGAACGAAGGACACTTGGCATCTTTGCTCGGTCTAAAAGGCATTCCTCGTCAAGCCGAATACATCATGGTCTCGCGCAATATTGCTCTGTGCGAACTGACAGGCGGCAATTTGCATCTGGCCCATTTGTCTACAAAGGAATCCGTAGCACTCCTGCGTGACGCCAAAAAGCGGGGACTTCCGATTACGGCCGAAACCTGCCCTCATTATTTCACGCTGACCGAAGATGCGGTTTCTGGATATAACACGAACGCCAAAATGAATCCGCCGCTCAGGTCCCCGGAAGATCGAGCGGCCATCCTCGAAGGATTGGCGGATGGCACGATTGATATTATCGCCAGCGACCACGCGCCGCACACCGTCGCTCAGAAGTCACGAGAGTTCGACTTCGCGCCGTTCGGCATCATTGGTCTGGAAACAACTCTGGGTCTCGTCCTGACTGAACTTGTTCAGAAAAAATTGATGTCTCTCTCGGCTGCCATCTCGACGATGACCGATGCTCCCGCTCGAGCCTTTGGGCTTCAGGGGGGACATTTGACGCCGGGTGCGCCCGCGGATCTCACGTTGATCGATTTGAAAGCTAAACATGTCGTCGAGAAATTCGCCTCCAAAAGTCAAAACTCTCCGTTCAAGGGATGGACGCTGCAAGGTAAAGCGGTCTCGACCATTGTCGGGGGCGAAATCGTGATGCGCAGCGGCCGCCTCGTGAAAAAGCCGGACCTTCACTAACTTTAATTTTCATGGCTGATCTCTCGACATCGCTCGGTCCACTCACGCTCAAAAATCCAGTGTTGGTCGCTGCAGGCACCTTCGGATACGGCCTTGAGTTTCAAGAGTTCTTTGATTTAAATTTAATCGGTGGCGTGATCACGAAGACGCTTACGCTCGAGCCGCGTGCGGGGAATCCGTCTCCTCGAGTCGTCGAAACGCCGAGCGGCATGCTGAACGCGATAGGTTTGCAAAATGTCGGTGTCGAAGCCTTTCTCAAAGACAAATGGCCCGAGCTCTCTAAACTGAACGTGCCAGTCATCTTGAGTGTTGCAGGATTTACGGAAGCGGAGTTTGTTGGAATCGCCAAGAAGCTTGCGGGAATTCCCGCGGCCGGGATCGAACTTAATTTGTCCTGTCCGAACGTGACTCATGGCCCAGGCGCGAGATGCTTCTCTCAAAACGCCGATCAAACGTTTGCTGTTGTGAAAGCGGTAAAGCAGATCGTGAACGTGCCGCTCTTTGCCAAGCTATCTCCCGAAGTGTCGGATCTTCCGGTAATTGCGAAGGCTGCGACGGCGGGCGGCGCGGATGTGCTGACGCTCATCAATACGATGGCGGGCATGGTTATTGACGTCGACGCCGAGTTGCCTGTTCTGGCGAATCGAACCGGCGGCCTCTCGGGGCCCGCCATTCGACCGATCGCTGTTCGCTGCATCTGGGAGGTTCATCAGGCCGTCAACACTCCAATCCTAGGATTGGGCGGAGTCTCTTCGGGTCGCGATGCGTTGGAATTGATTTTGGCAGGGGCTAGCGCCGTAGCCGTTGGTACCGCGAATTTCTGGAATCCCCGCGCAGCGATCATTGTGTTGGAAGAATTAGAACGCCTTGTCTCGGCTAAAAAGCGGCCGCTCAAAGACCTTATTGGAAAGGTGAAGGCTTAATATGAAACCACTGATCGTGGCGTTGGATGTGGAAACGGACCGCGATGCCTTCAAGCTCGTGCGTACCCTCAAGTCTCACGTCGATTTATTTAAAGTTGGGCCCGTCCTTTTTCTAAAATACGGAGGGTCGCTTCTTTCCGAAATTCGTGCCATGGGCGCCGAGATTTTTCTCGATATGAAATTTCATGACATCCCGAGCGTTGTGGCCAAGGCGATTGAACGCGCTGGCGATTGGGGCGTGTACAGCGCGACGATCCATACGGTGGGTGGAATCGAGATGATGAAAGAGGCCGCCGCGGTGAAGAAGCGTCCTAAATTGTGGGGCGTGACCGTGCTCACGAGTCTTGATCAGAAAGATTTAGCCCGAATCGGTGTGACGCGAACCGTGAAGGCTCAAGCTCAAGTGTTAGCCAAGCTGGCTCGCACCGCTGGACTTAACGGAATCATTTCATCGGTGCAAGAAGCGAAGCTCATCAAGAAAGCCTGCGGCAACGCGTTTGAGGTGGTGACACCGGGAATCCGACTTGCGAAAGCCTCCGACGACCAAAAGCGTGTGCAGACGCCGCGTGAAGCCGTTGAGCAAGGAGCCGATTTTTTTGTGATGGGACGACCGGTGACGGAATCTTCGGACCCCTTAAGAACAGTTCAGATGATCTACGACTCTTTAGAAAGGACCTCTCTATGACTCAAGACGATGTGTTGGCAATGTTTAAAGAGCGCGGGGCGCTTTTTCAAGGCCACTTTAAGCTCACAAGCGGTTTGCATTCCGACAGTTATCTGCAATGCGCACTTC
>JAYWEN010000413.1:0-3215 GCA_043779245.1 Elusimicrobiota bacterium
AACTTCGGACAAGCTAGAGATAATACAGCGACCTTAGCCATTTAAAAACAAACAAATCAAAAGCTCGAAATCCCCGTGGATCCCCGCTTCCGACCGCGGAGGATGACGAATGATTTTGTTATGACACAGTCTCCAGGCACCGAACCGGCTCCAGCCCCCTCCAGCAAAGCGAGTGTGTTGTCCACCATCGGTTTATTGCGCATAAGCGCCATCGCGTAAAAATCGACGCTTGATGAGATCAGTTGACGAAGGGTCTTTTCCTCGAAATTAAGTTTGAGCGCATGACACATCGCGACAAATTGATTGAGTCGCGGGGCAAACGACCGGACCTCGAGCTCAGTGGCTTGAAGGTCCGACAGGCGGGAGAGAAGATCGAGATCGTGTTGGACGCGAACCAGATCCGCCGCTGGGCCAGGCCCCGCCAAATGCAGTTGAATCTCGAACGCCAACTCTCTGGCTTCAAATATCACTCGGTCCATCCCCATTGATTGAACGGTGTGACTGTATTCCAAGTACTGGCCCAGTTCTAACGGGACAGCCAAATAGAGATTTTTCTGATAGATCAGATCGCGCACATAGAGGTAATAGGCGCTGTTTCCTTGGTTCTTGGCTAGGAGTTTCAAATTGGCTTTTTCTTCAGGGGATAAGTGCCCCTGAATGTTTGAGAGAAATTGCGCCGTTTCAGAACGGACTTGATCCATCGTGCCGAAGTGAGCGTTGGAGGCAAACGAGGCGAGAGTTGGAAAATCTTTTTTTACGTCAACAGCGGCGGGGATGACGACGTGAGTGATGAACTCATGCGTCGACATCTCTGCTTTGTCATAAGACTCAACCTTCTTATGAAAGTCCCACAAGGCCTTGTTCTTTCGAAAAACATAGCGTGGAAGTTCGGCGACCTCCGTCTGAATCGCTTTCAGGGCATGCGTCAACTTTTCTCGGTCTTGGAATGTCTTTCGGAAAAGCTCGCGATGGACGGTATAGTAGCCAGCCTCTTCGACACCGACTAAGAGATTCGGCTGGCGGCGTTGGATGGCGAAATATTCCGCGCCGGAGAGTTCGCCCTCACGCATCAAGTAGTCGGCGGCGGCGAGTTTTATCTTTTCATCGGGAAATAGCGCCATGACGGAGGAATCGATCGGGCCTTCAGCGCCTTCGACGGCTAGAGTAAAAGGGATTTCTTTTTGAGTCATCCCTGCGGATTGGAAGCGGGGATCCAGTGGCGTTGACGTCAAAGTCGCTGGGCCCCGGCTTACGAATTGCCGGGGTGACGACTTTTTTAAACGGTCAGATAAATACTCCAGCAACCCTGCTATGTTTTTCTGCACCCCATAATGCGCATGGAGATCTTGAATCAGAATTACCAACTTCGCCTCACCCGCCGCGTTGAAATATTCAGAGATGCGTCCGAGTTGTCCGGGAGGAGCCAATTGGAATTGAGGAAGATTGGAAGGAGCTGCAAAAACGTCAGGGGCAAGCATTGCCGCTTGGGCCAAATTGCCCGAAGTCCAGACAAGACAAAGAGACACCGACATAGCCGTGATTTGCTTAAACCATCGCATCGATTAAGTGTAAATGATGCGTGTTACGAAGCTATTTCTGTTGAGTTACGGGAGCGTAAATTCATGGATCACGTAGAGTGCCCCCTTCGATTTACCCCTGGGTCAAGAATACACGCGAGTGTTTTTGACATGGGGTAAAAATAATCGTTTAATCGTCTTAGAAATGGATCGATATCTAAATACTGCTATTCAAAACGACTTGAAGCGCAAAATGGTCTTTGTGGGTGGGGCCAGACAAGTCGGCAAGACAACCTTGGGGAAGTCGCTTTTATCCGACCCCAAGGGATACCTCAATTGGGACGCTCCTGACCACCGCGCCAAAATCCTGAAACGGGAATTACCGGTATCTCCGATATGGTTTTTTGACGAACTCCATAAGTACAAATCGTGGCGCAATTATCTTAAGGGTCTTTACGACGTGCGTGAAAAAAATCAAAAAATTCTAGTGACGGGAAGCGCGCGCCTTGATTTTTACCGGTTTGGCGGTGACTCGTTGCAGGGTCGGTATCATTATCTCCGCCTGCATCCGCTCTCAGTCGCGGAACTCGGTATTAAGAACGCCTCCGATTTTAATAGCCTCCTGACGTTGAGTGGTTTCCCTGAACCTTTTTTTGGAAGTGACGCCACACAGGCCAAGAGATGGTCGCAGGAATATCGAGCCCGACTCCTTCAGGATGATGTGACGAGCCTGGAACACATTCACAACCTAGGCCAACTAGAGCTCTTGGTGATGCGTTTGCCTGAGCTGGTCGGAAGCCCTTTGTCCATCAATGCCCTGCGTGAAGATCTACAGACCAGTCATAAAACGGTGGCCAGGTGGCTGGATGTACTGGAGCGTTTCTATGCCATCTTTCGAATTTCACCGTTCGGATCAAGTCGCATTCGCGCCGTTAAAAAAGAGCAGAAGCACTATCACTTAGACTGGTCGCTAGTCTCGACGTTGCCGGAGCGTTTTGAGAATCTCGTGGCCGTTCATTTGCTGAAGTGGGTGCATTTCCAAGTCGATACGTCGGGGCGTGCTTTGGAACTGCGGTATTTTCGCGATGTTGATAAGAGAGAAGTCGACTTTGTGGTGATGGAAGACAAAAAACCTATCCAATTCATTGAATGCAAATGGTCTGATGATTCGATTAATCCAGCGCTTCACTACCTTAAAGCCCGCTTCAAAGATTGTGACGCGTGGCAGATCTCAGCCACAGGTGAAAAAGACTATCGATCGCCGGACGGAATCCGAGTCTCGCCAGCAATCCCTTTCCTTCGAACCCTCATCTAAGATCCTTTCGGAGTTGGCCGGCATGGAGACACGCACAGCTGATCGCCTTCTGAACAGGTCTGCCGAATGTCTTGGGTTTGCAGGACGTATGAGGCTGGAATGGCATCAGGCTGATTGTCACATTGGCAGACGATTTTAGCGACCACCCCCCCGTTTGAGTCCTGAGACGTTGCCCAGCCTTCCGCTAAATCAATCGGTCGGCACTGAAGCAGGTGAACGGCTAACAACAGAGGGGCGAAGCGCTTCATAGCTCCTTCCATCTAACCCCAAGCAATCGAATTTTCAATCTTCTTTCCGACCCTAAATTTTCGCTTTAGCCATTAGGCCTAACCGATCAGCGAAAACAGATCTTAAAAGCAATATTTACACGATCTTGTAACGAT
>JAYWEN010000414.1:0-3036 GCA_043779245.1 Elusimicrobiota bacterium
TAAATGAAAATGAATCATAAGACGCTCGTGCCAGGCATATTGGCTGACGTCGCCGAGTGCCAGGCGCGTGGTGACTTCTCTGCAATTGAGAGGGTGAATCATTTGTGTTCCCATTTTTTTTGCACACATTCCCTGAGCCGGTTGCGAGCGCGAAAGATCAGCACTCCAAGATGAGTGACCGTGAGGTTCAGAATCTTACAGATCGATTCGGTGCTTTCGTGCTCCACTTCACGTAAATAGAACGAAAGGCGTTGGGCATCGGGAAGTGATTGGAGGCATTCCTCTAAGAGAGCCATTGTCTCTTTGGATTGAGATTCTTTTTCGGGGCCTTGGGGAAACGTTTTCCAGATGCCGCCCAAGCCAAATCGGTCCTCAAAAACCTGATCAACGGGATCGGTCGCGAGTTCTCGGCCAGACGAGCGGCGCTTTTCGAGTGTTTTGTTGTAAAGGATTCCGAAGAGGTACGTTTTGACCGTCGAGCGGCCCTCGAATCGGTCGCATGTCTTTAAGAAAGTGACGAGCGTGTCTTGAACGATATCCTCGGCGTCAGCTCCGCGCCAGCCGACGCCCCATGCGGCACCGAGGAGAGCCTGGGCATGATCGTTCACGATTTGCGCTATGACAGAGGGATCCTTGGCTTGAATCGTTTTTAGGTACTCGGATTCCACGAAAGGCGCTTTATCGAGCGTGGGGAGTGCCGATGACCGATGGGCTGCCTGACTCTTCGGTCGCCTGGGTGGCAGAATTTCGAGGTTGTTGGTTTGAGGTCATCACGTTGGAAGGGGAGGCACCGAGTTCTTCGCGTAGCACGCGTAAAATTTCTCCGACCGACCACGCTTGTGCGATACATCCGCGGGGGTCGTGTGGCATGTCGCCGTCAAAGATTTCCGAGACGGTCCCAAGCCCAGCCTCCCAGAGATGGGTGAGTAAAAGTGCGAGGTGGGCTCGGATATGGGATTGAACTTTTGCCGATTTTCCATGCACCTTTTGATACGCGGTAAGAAACGGTCCAATCAACCAAGGCCATACGGTGCCTTGATGGTAGGCGAGGTCTCGCGCCATCACGTCGCCCTTGTAATGCGGCACGTACCGAGAATCTCGAGGATCTAGCGTGCGCAAGCCAAACGGCGTGAGCAAGCGCTCTTCGATCGTGTTAACGATCTTGGTCGCGCGGTCTGGCGTAACGCATTCGAAAGGAAGGCTCACCGCTAAAATTTGATTGGGCCGCAACGACGCGTCTTTTTGCTCACCATCGACGACGTCGTAAAGATATCCGCCTTCGTCGTACCAGAATTGTCGATTAATCGATGCCCAGACTTTTTCGGCTAATCCCATCCATTTTTTGGCCGAGTCTTTTTCACCCATGCGGGTCCCCAGCTGCTCCATGATGCGCAACGCGTTGTACCAAAGCGCTTGAATCTCAATGGGTTTTCCGGAGCGCGGCGAGACGGCGTGGTCCCCGACCTTCGCATCCATCCAGGTCAATTGAGTGGTGGAATCGCCTGCAAAGATGAGCCCATCCAAATCCATTCGGATACGGAACTGGGTCCCGTTTTGGTAATGCATCAGAATGTCTTTCATCGTCGACCAGAGGTGATCGCGAACGAAGTCGAAGTCTTTGGTGTATCGTAAATAATGAAACGCTGAAATGATAAACCACAAACTCGCGTCGACTGTGTTGTATTCCGGTTGGCCCGTGTTATCCGAAAAACGGTTCGGAATTAGGCCGTCGATTGCGTAAGAGGCAAACGTTTTTAAAATTTCACGCGCGTCTTCAAAGCGACCTGGCACGAGGAGAAGCCCGGGAAGAGAGATAAGCGAATCGCGCCCCCAATCTTCGAACCAGGGATAGCCCGCAATCAGACTTTTTTGGGAAGTCTGACCTTGGCCGAGTCGGCGTTCAACCAGAAACTGATCGGCCGCGAGAATCAAATGGTGCGTCACGTCATCGCTCGCTTCCCAACCGACCAAGAGCGCCTCGCGGCGACGTCGTTCCGCATTGAGTAGGAATGTCGAATCGAAATAACCTGAGCCTTCGGTCGTGACCACCATGATCGCATCTTGCCCCGCGGAAAAGTCGTAGCGAAATTCGCCGGGGGTCCAAGCATCTTCATGACATTCGAGCCCTCGCTCGGCCTCGCGCGCATATTCCATTTGTCGATACCAGTTGAAGGCCGGTGCAAACTCTTTCGCGTTTTGATGGAAATACACCGTCGGCACTGTTGGATAAGGAGTCACGGCGCAGACCCCGCTGCGTACATCCACGTGCGGCTGGACCGCTGGGTTTTCTTTATGCAAAAAATGGAAAGGACGACCCGTGATGAGAGGGCGCAGAACCAGTTCGGCGCCTTGGGCTTCTTTTCGAATTTTGTATGCGAGGATGACCGTATTCTGTCCGTGGATCATCGTGAGCGATTTTTCCAAAATGAGCGATCCTAAGCGGTATGTCCAGATGGGCCAAGGATCGAGGCGGAAGCCGGTGAGATTTTCATGACCCCGGGGATGAACCACACCCGGATATTGATGACAGGAAAGATTGTACCGCGTGTCGCCGATCACCACCCATTCTTCGAATCCATTGACGAGCATCATGCGGCCGGCGGGTGGGTGAGTGGCGGCGACTAAGATTCCATGATAGCGGCGAGTGTTGCAACCGGTAAGTGTCGAGGAAGAAAACCCCCCAAGGCCATTGGTCTCCAGCCATTCTTTAGAAAGCGCCGTCTCGAAATCGGAACACGTATCCTTGTCAAAGGCGATCATCTGCGTGAAAGTTTACAAAACTTTTTAATCGAACCAACATCACAGATGAGACGCATCACTTTTGCTGCGTATCCATGGCCCCTTTGATTCCCCGAGCGAGATCCGTCGTCCGGCCGATGGCCCAAAAATGAAGGAAGATCACGCGGGGATTTTCCATTGTCATATGATGATGTGCATAAACATGATTTTTGGTTTATCCCAGAAGAAGTGATTGTGGAGCGCGGTGACGTCCAGTCCATTATCGAGCGCGACACTCATCACGGGATTCACTTGGTC
>JAYWEN010000415.1:0-5969 GCA_043779245.1 Elusimicrobiota bacterium
CCTTGGGATTTGCCCCAGAAATGCACTGATCGGTTCATTGACAAGCGAGCGGGGAATCCCTATTCTCGTAGGGATGGACCGAAAAACACTGCTATTACTCATTGCAATCGTTTCAATGACTCTCTTCGTAAGGGCCGATATACTTCCCAAGGGAGATCAGAACGGAACGTTCGCCATCCCTGGCCAAGAGGGCATGCATCGCGAACTCATTCCCAAGAACATTACGATTGAACGCTGCTATTACGACCTGGACATTGTTGGCCCCGGCACCACGTTTGGATTCGATATCAATGGCTCGGGTTTTGATGAAGCGTTCTATCGAATTATTTCGGTCGATCCTGATGCGCTCGATGTAACGGTCAAGAACTTGCGCTTGGTGACAGCCAATCAAATTCACGGGCAAATCGAAGTCGGCACTGAAGCGACGACGCAATACATTCATCCGAAAGTTGTCATTCGCAGCTTGCCCGTTTTCCGTGCGCCAGAACCCTTCGGCGTGGTGCGACCCAATGAAGTGCTGGATATCGAATTAACATCCATTGATGACACAGGCCAATGGGGACGGTTTCGCGTCATCACCAACCTCACTGAAAAGTCGTTCGAAAAATTTCATTTAGACCCTACCAATTCGTATCTCGAGGTGTCGAACATCAAGCCGCAATACCCGTTCTACGTCGACGGCGTCGTGATGATAGGGCAAGGACTCAAGCATGGTCATTACGGGCTTGTCGCTTCTATGGGTAAACGCGAAATGTTCAGGCAGGATCCGCTGGTAGACGTGGTCAAACCGACCGTGGGAAAAACGGGTTCGATCGAAAAAATTGAGGCCGTTGAGAAGGCGCATCGTCCCGGGGATATATTGAATTTAATAGTGAAAGGCAGCGCCTTTTTGCCGAATGCCGTGAATGGACTCTCGGTCCGCGTGGATCCGGCCGACATGGGACCTTCTACATTCACTTTTGTCTCGGCGGGCCGCATGGAGGCGACGCTGCAAATCCCGACCCATGCCGCTGTGGGCGCCTATGGCGTGTCTGTTCTAAGCAATGGGAAGGTGCTTCAAAAGCAGCCGAACGTTTTTGCGATCGTTCCGGCCAATTGGCTTTCGGCCGTCAAGCTCACGACGCCTCTTTCGCCAGGCAAAAGTGGCCAAGTGCTCATCATGGGACGTGATATATCGCCGGAGTATGCCAAAACGATTCGAACGGAGACGGACGCGGAAGGGTTAACAATTTCGAATCTGCATTGGCAGGATCTGACGGCACTCGCGGGCGATATTTCTGTGTCGGACGATGTCCCGCCGGGCGATTACATTGTCCACGTCTACGCCGGCGACAAACCTCTCAAGCTCTCCCGCGGCAGCATCATCAAGATTACTCCCTAGTTAAATCCGGACTTGTAGGCCAAGAGCACACGACGGACGCGGAGGCCCTTGCAGGCGTACACATCGATTTGAGTGCCTTCGTCTTTGGCACGGTAGAGGACGATTTCTTTGCGACCGTCACCGTCGATATCATGCAATGCAATGAGTCGGTAAAACTCGCGCGGTCCGTTTAGCCGGGTAACCTCATCGATCGAAAGGGCAACGGATTTCCGATAACTGCAGCCCGCGATCACAATTGTTTTCCCTTTCTCCGGGGTGCCCGTGCGTAGGAGGGTCAACCCATAGACGATTCCTTCTTCTTTGTCTCGCAGCACGCCTAAATCGGAATGCGCCGTGATCAAGGTTTCCAATCGGCCATCCCCAAAGAGGTCAACCTGATACGCCTGCGTAATGATTGGATTCTCTACCCTCAAACCATGATGTTTCAAATAATCCGACACGATCTTTTTAACTTCTAAACTGTCCAAAGGAACGGGCACACTTTCCGTGCCTGCGCTGGGCCAGGATCCCTGTATGACAAGTGCATAGGGCTGGCTCGCCGTTTCACCGCGAGTCACGGGCACACTCCATCCGGCATACGTTCCTTCGGGAATCGAACGACGCAGTTCTTTATTAACGACTTCGCCCAATTTTCCTTCGACACCAAAAATGGACAGAGTCTCTCCAGGATCGGGCGGAGAGAAAAAGTCTGTGGATTGAACCCAGCCTTTGGCTGCATCAAATTCGCCAATCCCCATCGTGATCCAATTGCTTGAGACAAAAGAAAGAATTCGCGGGGATTTTTCTGTGGCATGAAGCGAAGGGGCAAGAAGGCAAAAGCTGATGCTTAACGAAAACCACTTAGTCATGACGTTTATCATAGCCTGAATTTCGGAGGCCAACATCGCCAGCGCGCCACGGCCCGAATGGCAATCTGCGAGATAGGGCCGAAGCGCCGACTATCTAAACTATCGTCTCGGGTATCCCCTGCCACGAAATACTTCCCGTCAGGAACATGGAGATTAATATTCTTCTGCGGCTCTAGGTTTGCAAGTTCAGGAACATAGGGTTCAGAGAGCGCAACACCATCGATTGTCACTCGCCCTTGATTGATCGCGAGGTGCTCATTGGGTAACCCGATGATTCGTTTCAGGTAGGAGTTGTTTTCGTGCGTGAAGAGAACGATCTGGCCGCGCTTATAGGTGGGCGCGTAGGCCATAAAAAGAATATCCCCTGGTCTGAGTGCGGGCATCATACTGCGTCCACGCACGCGGACCAGGGGCATTTAATGGAAAGCGCTTACTTCTTTGCGGCGGCTTGAGCTTTGGCGAACATATCGCCGATTTTGGCGCAGGCCGCTTGAAGTTCTTCGGCTTTGGCGACGTCTACATTCTGCTTATTGAATGAGCAAAGTTTTGCGGCATTCCAAAACGTGGTATGCAGATCCGGAAACATTTCCAAATGCTGGGGCTTAAAGAAGTCGCTCCAGAGAATCAGCAATTCTTTTTTGCAGATCTGGGCATGTTCTTCTTTCACAAGAATCATACGGGTCACGGTGTTTTCAAACGTCTTCACGTCGGCGGGCGTTGAGGTGGCACTTGGGGACGGGAGATCGGTGATTTTTTTGGCGAGCACCGCAACGGTCTTAGCGGCTAAAGCGGCGGTCGCTGGATCATAAACTCCGCAGGGCACATCACAATGAGCATCAGCTGTTTGGATCGAAAACGTTTTAAACATAGGGTAAGTCCTCCTTTAAGGATATCGGTTTTATTATATACATTGGGCGGGTGGTCGCTAAAAAAGCATTTGTGCTTGCCCTCTTACTGCCTTCGGTGGCCATGAGCGCTTCTGAAACACCCTTGATCGATGCCTTAGAAGGCGTTCGCGCTGAGCGACGCGATTTAGCGATTCGTCCAGAGCGATGGGATACGCAATTTCGCTTGGCGACCGTGGGTGCCCTACTTCGAGATCCGTTGTCCATTCCCCAAACGGCTGCAGATCAAGAACGCCTTCTTTCCGAAGCGACACAATCCTCCATGTATGTTGAACTGGCGGCTCAATGGCTCAGCTTGCCTTTGAACAAGGCACCCCTTCCCCCCTCCAGCGGAGATCCGATCGTGGATCTAGAGCAGGCGATCCGCCGCGCTCAAGCGTTGCTGAATCAATCCGTCGACTCCGTCCGACCCGAGGACCGCGCAACGATCTTGGCCGGATGGAAAGCGATCTTGAGCAATCACGAAGAGACAACGCCTTTGGAACACATTGTCCCACTCTCCGCCTCCTTTGATCAGGGCCCACTTTTCCAAGCCGCGTACGATCTTATGCGTACCATCGATCGCGCGATCCCTTTTTTACAAAAGTCTTCCAGAGCCGTTGATCAGAATGGATTGGTCATTCGTTATGGACGACACCATACTTATAAGGAAAGCGTGGCCGCTGCCGGAGAAAAACAAATTCGAATCGTCATCGACTTCGCTGAAAATATCACGATCGATTCACAATCTGATGGTGCTGCCGGGTCAGGCGCCTTTGGAATAGGGCTTCTGTACTGCCCCAATGCCTCCGGCGTTAAGACCCTTCATACCGGATATTTTTCCCAAGGATCAGGCGTGTTTGGAGTGGGTGGCTTTTTTGTCCAAAGCTCCTCGGGGACATTCGTGGCCGAAAGCGGCTCGCAAGGGGCGTCAGCTTTCGGGCTTGGAATGTTCACGAGCCGTGCCGCCGGCCCAAGCCTCTATCAAGCACGGTTTGCCGCACAGGGCTTTGGAACAACCCGAGGCGTAGGAGTCTTTATCCATCGAGGCGACGGCGCTCAGATCTCAGGCGGCCTTGTGGAGACGGACTCTCGTGATGCGTTAGCCTTCAGCAGTCTTTGCCAAGGCGTTGGCTATGGTCCCCGCGCGTTTGCCGCGGGCGGGATCGGCTTGGCGCTCGTCCAGGGGAATCACAATCGAATCGAAAGCAGTTACTTTTCTCAAGGCGCGGGCTATTGGCACGGCTTTGGTGGCTTCTATCTTTTAGGAAATGAAAATCATTTGCAAGGAAGACGCTACACGCATGGCGCGGGCATACACACCGCCGCCGGATCGCTACTCATCAGAGGCGACAGAAATAATCTTGAGACCTGGGGCGTGGGTCCCGCGTATGGATGGGATCTCTGGCGCGTAATGCGCCAAGTTATGGCGTGGTTTCCGTCAAGGGTGACGCCAATGAGCTGATCAAAGCCAACACGCTTTGGGGAATCCAGAGAGTTTCGTCGCAAACGATTTGGAAAGACAAAATTGATTTGCCGAAACCACGGTGGCCATCAGGACCTGATCGTTCAATCCATCAAGAGAAGAAGCAGAAGGACCTGCGTGACAAACTCGCTCATGCCGAAAGTCTCCCGATGGTTGAGCGCATTGGTGAATGGGCCAAACTCGAGGCCAAAGAGCCGTTGTGGAATCTCACTCCAGCATCACTCCCTGCGCTCGTCGAGCGAATAGCGTCAGACCGTTTTGATGAATACGTATTTCTGCGTGCGGTGATTGCCAACTTTGGAGCTTCGATTGGACCGATTCTTCAGGAGGCCTATCGCACCGCGCAAGGGACGAGGAAGGCACAGATTCTCAGTTCGATGGCGTTTTGTTCACCCAAGGACATGATCAAGCCAATTCAAGCCGCGCTTCACGATTCAGACTGGCGACTCCGACGAGGAGCGGTGGGCGTGTTAGGATATTGGTTTGATCAGGACCAAGGCCATGCGCCAGGTCGACTGTACTTTATGACGTTCAATGATCAAGCGCTTCGCGTGGGTCATGAAAAGTATCTGCCCGATGTTCTAGCGATTGCAGCTTTAAAACCTGATCTGTCAACCGCCGAACGGCTGGCGCTGGCTCAAAGTCAGGAACAAATCGGAACCACCCTCAGCGCGAAGGGGTGGTCTCTCTATGCCGCCATCCTCAAAACACATGCTAATTTTTACCGCCGCATTTTTAAAGAAGAGACCGAAACCGCCAAAACGCTTCGGAAGTTGTTTCTCCCTCGCGTCCAAATCCATTTCTCCTTTCTTGTCGAGCGACAAAGCCCTCTGGCGCGAAGCCGCCGCCACTGCCCTCGGAAAGCTCGGCCCAAAGGGCCGCCCTGCTATCAATGCCGCGCTCAAATCCCCCAACACACTCATGCGCCGCATGGGAATCATGGCCGCGTCGCAATCCTGGGACCTAGCCACTAAAAAACTTATCTTGAATTTATTAAAGGATTCCGACGCTTTGGTAAGAAAAGCCGCCGAAGCGGCAAAAGCAAGTCTATAGAAAGATAGGTAACGGGAACGTTTTAGGCGGCGCGGCGATGCGTGGCAGGCGCGGTAAATTGAAAGCTAATTCCAAGAGCTTTTATCAGGTTGATAATATTGCGAAATCCTGGATTCCCCTTTTTATTAAGCATCTTGTACAGACTGGGACGATTCACTTTGATTTTCTCAGCAATACGCGATAAATTGTGCGCCTTTGCAATATCGTAAAGCGCTAATAGGATAGCCTCTGTGTCTCCATGTAAAATGGCGGCATTCAAATATCCGGCAGCTTCGCCCGGTTTTCGAAGGTCCTCATAGAGGCCCCATTCATGAGGC
>JAYWEN010000416.1:0-5518 GCA_043779245.1 Elusimicrobiota bacterium
GCAGACCCGATAATCGAGACCTGTTCTCCTAAGACTTGCGAAGCGGTCGGCGATGAAATGACAAGTGTCGGAAGCGGACCCGCTTGCATGGCTTTGAAAGCATTCACGCGACCGTAGCCTTGATAAATATCATGTCCAGCACCATCCACATCATCGGCGGAGATACGCAACAATTGCCGAACTTGTTCAGGCGTATAGTTCGGATGTTCAGAAAGGATGAGAGCAGCGACTCCTGAGACGTGAGGCGCGGCCATGCTGGTGCCGCTAATGTAGATGTATTGCGACCCGACAACAGGGCCGAGGGCAGTCCCATCGGCTTTCAGTGAAAGAATGTTCATCCCGGGGGCGGCTACATCGATCTTGTTCCCGAAATTACTGAAGTTGACGATGTGGTCGGTCCAATCAAACGCAGAAACGGTGATGACGTAAGGAGAGCTCGCCGGCGAAAATCCAGAGGCATCCATCGCGCTATTGCCGGCCGCCGCCACAAGAACCACATTGTGGCTTGTGGCATATTGGAATGCACTCGTCAGAGCAGGATCCACTCCACTCGCAGAGCCCCAGCTCATGTTAATGACTTGCGCGCCATGATCCACAGCCCAAACAATCCCCTGCGCTAAGACGGATGAGGTGCCGCTTCCGGAAGCACTGAGTCCTTTCACGCCCATGACTTTGGCTTTCCAGGCCACGCCAATGACGCCGAGATTATTATTTCCCGTCGCGGCGATTGTTCCCGCCAAGTGCGTTCCATGACCGTTATCATCTTTCGGGTCATTGGTGTTGTTAACGAAATTGTATCCGTGGCTGCCGTCTGCAGGATTGGTCCACACATTGGCGGCCAGATCAGGATGCGTGTAGTCGATTCCCGTATCCACCACGGCCACGACCACGCCTTCGCCCGTGAAGAGGTCCCAGGCGCCTGCGGTCGACAGTTTCTTAAGTCCATAAAGATCATCGTAGGTTTGGCCCCAGGATCCAGAGGTGGCGTAGTACGGATCATTGGGTGTAAGAAGTACGTGATAGATCAAATCTTCTTGAACAGATTCAACCAGAGGGTCTGACTGCATGTCGTACATGATCTGCTGAAGCTGGTTGGCATTATTCACAGTCGGCGTCACAATATAGGTACGGCTCAGATCGGGAACGACTCCAGTGGTTGCGGCGTGATGGGCTTGCGTCGCCACGGCGAGTCCTGTGCGCCGTTGCTGGACGGCTGAAGGGTGCAAGGGGGACGCGGATTGAACGTGGTATTTGGAAAAGAAAGTGTTAGCGGTCGGAAGAGAAGATTCGAACGTTCCGATGGAGGATGTTTTAAAAGTGACTAAGAGTCGTGAGGGGGTTTCTTGCGAATTGGCTTGAGCGCCTTGCATCGCGAGGCCTTGCATGGAAAGCCCAAACATCGCCACCCAAAGAGCAGCGATGATTTTGAATATCCGGGTCATAGATGCGTTGCTTCAGATGTGGTTTGAGCCACCGTGTCGCTGTGAAGGTTCAAGAGCATCATCAACTGTTCGTATTCCCGGTCACCGTAAGTCAACGATTTGGCGCTGCGATGAGATCGGATGTTCTGATAGTTGACGAGGTTCCGTTTCTCGGCTTCGTTCGGACCAAAGTGAAGGAGCAGCGAAAAATATTGAGTGTCGCCAAGATCTCCGTAGGGAAGCCACGCATAAGCAAACTCTTGTCCCCAGAGATGAAGCCCGATGCCTGTACTGAATCCGGCCAAGGCCGAAAGGTGCGATGTTGCGTCGCTTCGATATCCTGCTCGGAGTGCGAGCGGCTCGATGGGGTGCCATTGCGTTCCAAATCGGCCGTTGGTCTTTCCGCTACGGTCATGCAATCCTTCGACAAGAAATTCCCAATGCGCTATGGGTTGATAGGCGGCTGACACATGAAAGGTTAAAGGAAGTGGATCGGATTGATCTGTAAATTTAAGGTTGGATCCGGCGTTCGTCACTGTGGCCGCGAGCTGCAATTTCTCATTGATCTTATATAAGGATCCCAAATCAGCGGCATAGGCGTTAGCCGATACATTGGCTAATTTCGCGTTGATGATCTTGCCCGTGATTCCCAAGGCGAGTTGGTCGGTCAATTTTTGTCCATAAGAAAGGGAATAGGCACCGTAATGCGCGGTGAAGTCACCGGTGGGCGCTCCGGCTTGATCGGTCCCAACAATGTCTCCTGATCCGAGATATTGAACTGAAGCCCCTAACGCTCGAGTCGCTTCGCCATGGGAATCTTTGGCGCCGAGAGGCAGTACAACGCTGGCAAATTCGTAATGGATTGATTCTAAATAAGAGAGGTGTTGTCCAGACACTTCAGGGGCGGTTAAAAATCCAAGGCCGGCGGGGTTCCAGACGGGAGCATACGCATTGGTCGCCATCGCCGAATAGGCCGATCCAAGCGCCGCAGGCCCTGCGCCCACGGGAATATCTAGGAAAGCGGCGCCTTCGGTTCCAGAGGCAGCATAAATCACCGACGAACGAAGTGTAAGGGTTCCTAACAAGACCAACAACGCGGGTTTCCGGGGCATCATAGACGATTCATAATTATAAAGTAAGCTCCAAAAAGAGACGAGATGTCCAAAGGCTAAAGTTATCGTACTGACAGGCCCAGGATTTTCGACGGCTCACCCGCTACACATCTAGGGTCAAGTCCAGTTTTGTAGCGCTAGCGGATCACCGCGAGTTTTCCCCGAGAAATGTTGCCTAAGGGATCGGTGACTAAGTAGAGATAAAGGCCTGAAGCGACATGATCTCCGGAATCGTTTGTGAGGTCCCATGCGACCGAGGTTCCGGAGGCGCGAAGTTCTTTCACAAACCGTCCTGACACCGTAAAGAGTTTGACGCTTGAGCCGTTCGTCATTTGATCAAACGTAACGACCTGATCGCCGCGGGATAAGCGGAAAGGATTGGGGTGGACCCGGACCGTGGCGATCACCGATCCTGTTTGGCTAACCGTCGGTGCCAGAGCGATTGAAGGCTGATTGTTCCCAAAGAAAGAGGCCTGTGCTCCAAGCACCCCGGGCGCCACCGCAAACACGAGGTCGTCGTGATCCATGTAGACGCCGCTGGGACATTCGGAGGGAGAACCGCTGTAACGGAAGTTTGCACGCACGGCCTGCCATGATCCCCCATTAGGAATTACCATGGTCGTCGACAACGTTTGTTGGCCTCCACTTGTGGGGTTCAAGGTCGTCAGATAAACCCAAGTCGGAGAATTGGCATTGGCTGCATAGTAGAGATCTAAATGATCGCTTTGGAATCCCGAGTAGGCCCACACGGTGGCTTCGATCAAGATCGTTTTGCCCGGGGCGAAGGTTTGCCCGGTTACTGAAGTAATCTTGATCCGATCGTTGGATTCATCGACATGGAAGTTTCCCGCCGATCCATCAGAGCACGAATTGAACAGTGTATTGGGTTGATTGGGTTCTATCCCTCCGGTCATGCTTCCTCGCCCAACAAAAAGCGATCCCGAATCACAAACCGTACCTGCTACGGAACACAGGGCCGTTTTGAAAATCGGGTCATACACCGCATCAGACGAAGGAGGTCCCACCGGATTATTAATCGTGACCTGAGTCGTTGTGGAGGATTGGTTGCTGGCCGCATCAAACGCGGTGGCTTTCAATTGGTGCGTGCCATTGGCGAATAATTTTGAGTTCAGTGAGAAGTTCCACGCGGTGGTGCCGGTGGCATTGCCTTGGGATTGACCATCCACAGCAATAGCGACGGAGATCACACCGATATTGTCTGACGCCGTTCCCGACATCGTGATCGATCCTTGCAAGGTCGTACCATTGGTGGGGTACGCAATCTCCACGGTCGGCGACGTCGTATCCGGCGGTGGTGGCGGAGGCCCTGTTCCTACAGCAAAAATCAAATCATCCGTATCGTTGTAAGAACTGGTATTGCAAGGCGAGGCTGTGCCCCCATAGCGGAACACGCCGCGGATAGCCTGAAGGGTACCCGTGGGCAACACGTATGTGGCCGAGAGCGTTTGCAGGCCCGTTCCTGTCGGAGCTAAGGTAATGAGCGGTGTCCAGACGGGAGAGTTGGCGTTGGCCGTATAAAAGAGATCCAACCGATCCACTTGGCTATAAACCCACACGCTTGCTTCGATCGTGACTGTTTTGCCTGCGGCAAATCCTAGTCCATCGAGCGTCGCCACTTTAAGGCGATCAAGCGATTCATCTCTATGAAACGTCCCTGAGTTCCCATCACCGCAGCTATTGAAAATGGTGTTGGGCTGATTCGGTTCAGGGCCAATGGGTCCACGTCCGATGAGGAGCGAGGCGGAATCACACGAAATCGCTGACGTTAAACAAGCAGGGGCTTTGAACGTCGAGTCATAGCTCGCGATGGCCGGTGTCACCACAGGCGGAGGCGCGACAAGCGTGGTCCCTTGCGCGACGAGACTTGAGGAGGACGTAAGGAGCGCGGAATTGTAGGCCCGGAGTCTTGCGAAATAGGAGGTTTGTGCGGTGAGGCCGGAAAGTAAAGTAGACGTCACATTCCCAATGTCTTTGTTCTGATACCCGCTCACAAACGTTAAAAAACTAGAGGAGAGCGAAACATCCAAGCGATATCCCGCGGTCACGACAGGGCCCGTCGAAGCATTCCACGACAGCATCAGCGAAGACGAGGTGGCTTGGCCTAGGACGAGGGTAAACGGCGCCAGGGGTGCGGGCGGCACAGGCGGCGTATCATCGAACGTCAGATCCCCGGAGAAACCAACATTGTTAAACGGATCGGAGCTGCGAACTTTGAAATGGTAAAAGCCGGGGGCAAATCCAGTCAGCACGATTATGTGCGACAGCGACGCATTGAAATCAGAGCCGATGAATCCGTAAGAGGTCGTTGGCCCATAATCGACCCAAGAGTTCGACAACTCATTGGTCGTCCAGGTGATTTGAACGGCGATTGTCGAGACGTATGTGACCACGATCCCTGAAACAACTGGCGCCGAGGTGTCTTGAGTAATGTTGCAATGCAATCGTGCGGACGCCCAATCGCCATGGCTTCCGGCAGGAAATCCAGGAGTGTCTGTCACGCGCAAAAGCAGCTGCTGAGAATTGGTTACCTCGGAGGCGATGGTTTGCGAGGGATCTCCCCCTTTGAGGGGGCCACTGTTATAGAACTGCGTGCTATCCATATAAGCGGAGAAATTAGCCGACCCTTGGAGTCCCGTTTCGTCATCAATCCCGGCCGAGGTGACAAAGGCGCACTGCTGATTCAAAGGAAGCGGGAAAACAATATCGGTAGGCGCGATGATGGCCAAGCCTTTGGGATGCATGGTTCCATTTAATTTGATCGGATTTCCGAACAGGGTCAGGTCCCGTCTGACCGTGGCCGTACTTGTGACTGATTTCCACGGAAGATCGCTCAGGTAAGTATCCGTGCTTGGCCCTGTACTGACCGTCAGATAGGCGTATTTATCATTGTTCGAGACATTCGTTTCCGTTTGGGTGGTCGTCACGACCGCATGGTAGGCATGCAGCCGTGGACTACTTGGGGCG
>JAYWEN010000417.1:0-10970 GCA_043779245.1 Elusimicrobiota bacterium
ATTATGCTCGCGCTCGTGAACGGCAAGCCCAAAGTGCTGCCGATGCGCGAGATGATTCACTGGTACGTCGAACATCGCAAGGAAGTTGTCGTTCGCCGCACCAAGTACGAGCTCGCCAAGGCTGAAGCGCGCGCCCATATTCTCGAAGGCTTAAAGATCGCGCTCGATAACCTCGACAAGATCATTAAGACCATCCGTGAGTCCAAAGATACCGACACCGCGCGCGTGAGCTTAATGGAAAAATTTGCGCTGTCGCGGATTCAGGCACAAGCCATCCTGGACATGCGCCTGCAGCAGCTAACGGGTCTAGAGCGCAAGAAGATCGAAGATGAGTATGAAGAGCTCTTAAAGGTCATCGCCCGCTTAAAAGGCATCCTGGCCGACTCCAAGAAGGTCTTGGGCATTATCAAGCTTGAGCTTGCGGAACTGCGGGAAAAATACGGTGATGAACGCCGCACGAAGATAACCGCCGCCGCCGAAGAAATGGCGATTGAAGATTTAGTGGTGAATGAAGAAGTGGTCGTCACTTTCTCGCACGCCGGCTACGTGAAGCGTCTCCCAGTGACCTCGTATCGGTCGCAGCGCCGCGGCGGCAAGGGCGTTACCGGCATGACGACGCGCGAAGAAGATTACGTTGAACAGCTTTTCGTAACCAACACGCTGGCCTACCTCTTGCTCTTTACGAACAGAGGCCGCGTTTATTGGACGCGCGTGTATGAGATTCCCGAGGCGGGCCGCGCCGCTAAAGGAAAATCGATCGCTAACTTTATTCAGCTCTCCGCTCAAGACGAAAAAATCACCGCGGCCATTCCTGTGGATTCCTTTGATGCTAAAGATGCAGCCGCCACGTTCTTATTTATGGGAACCTCGCAAGGGACCGTTAAAAAGACACCGCTTTCTGAATTTGCCAACCCGCGCCGTGGCGGCATCATCGCGATTAAGCTCGATGGGGAAGACAGCTTGATCGGCGTGAAGCGCACGGACGGAAAATCTCAAATCATTATTGGCACGCGTGGCGGGCTAGCGATTCGCTTTAAAGAAGAAGAAGTACGCCCCATCGGACGTGCGGGCATGGGCGTGCGTGGCATTAAGCTCGAGAAAGACGATCGCGTGGTCGGCATGGAAGCCGTTGGCAATAAAGACACAATTTTGATCGGAACCGAGAACGGCTACGGCAAACGTACCGACATTGATGAGTACCGCTTGCAATCGCGCGGAGGACATGGCGTCAACAACATCAAAACCACTGATCGCAACGGGCCGGTGGTCGGACTCATTATCGCTAATGACGGCGACGACGTCATGATCATGACGGAAAAAGGCATGAGCATCCGCCTGCCAGCCAAAGATGTGTCCATCATTGGACGAAACGCTCAGGGCGTGCGCCTGGTTCGCCAAGCCGAAGACGATAAACTGGCCGCCATCACGCCGCTGGCCAAAGAGGACGATGAAGAAGAGGGCAAGCAGGAAGACCTGCCGCTTAAAAAATGACGAACACCGCCTCTTCGGCCGGCTCCAAAATAACCCTTCAGCTCTACGGGAACTCTCTCCAGCAGCTGTTCGAAAACGTCGCTGTTGACCTGCTCAAGACCATCATTAATCCGGAAGAAGTGGGAGAAACCCTGCGCGAGAAGATCGTGCTCGAAGGCCCTGATTCTTCGACGCTACTTCACCAATGGGTGGATATGCTTGTGGGGCTGGCGCATAACCAAAAGATTCTCTACAAGCATTCCCGCTTCCAGCAGTTTGATTTGGAACAGAAGGGGCCAGGCAAGCTTCGAGCCGAAATTACGGGAGAATTGCTCGATCCACAGCGTCATACCTTCAAAATCGACCCGATTCACCTTCGCTGCGAAACCGTAAATCTACTAAATAACTCCAAAACCATTGAGGCTCAAATCATTCTCGTATCCACAAAATAAAGCGCGATTAATTGCTTGACATTCACCGAAATGTCTGGTATACTCTTAATGTTCTTAAAAATTTTGACCCACCCCACAAGCTTTCCCGGTTAATAAACACCGGGATTTTTTATGCCCCGACACCACTGTTTCTGAACCCACATCTAAAATGATTCTAATTCGCGACCTATTTACACTATCCCACTTCAACAATTTGCCATTGTATAACTGACCATTTCATCGCACGCTTGATCCTCAAGGGAGGATTACATCATGGAAGATCGAGATTTGGCGCTGATGGCGGCGGTTATTTTGGGCGGAATGGTGGGCGGGGAACGGTCCAGCGCCGACGAAAAAACGATTAAGCGATCCATTGAAGCGGCGTATCGGTTGAATGTGCTGCTGAAGGAACATCGGGAGACCGATGCGACGGCGGCATTAAATAAATTGCCGCCAGAGAGTTAAAAAGGTAGGTTGTTAGGCGCCCGATTGCTAACGGTGTGAGATGAAGGTGCTGGCCATGGAAAAGCCGGCCGCCACCAGTCCCATTCCGATCCACAATCCGCTCAGTGCGAGAATGTCCATGCCGTTAGTCTAACGGGCTACTGTTACGGCTGTATGAACGGAGTGTAAATACTAAGTTACGAGCCATGAACGATCAAAAAGAACTCAAACGCGCTTTAGGGCTGTTTTCCTGCACCATGCTTGTCGTGGGTAATATGATCGGCGTGGGAATCTTCACCACACCCGGTCGAATCGCCAACCTTCTTCCTACCTCGGGACTCGTTTTCTTAGCCTGGATTCTGGGTGCTGCGCTTGCCATCGGAGGAGCGCTTTCCTATGCCGAATTAGGCGCGGCTTACCCGGCCGCCGGGGGAAATTACGTTTTCTTACGTGAGTCCTACGGTCCGTTATGGGGTTTTCTCTATGGATGGTCGGCCGCGTTTATTACCCAATCCGGAACGATCGCCATTCTTGCCGTGGGCTTTTCTAAATACGCGGGAATTACGGCCACGTGGCAGGTGCAGCTCTGCGCGATCGGGCTCATCCTAGTCTTCGGTTCCTTGAATTATATCGGCGTCAAAGTCGGCGCGGGCGTGGTCGACGGGATTACCTTCCTAAAAGTCTTGGCGATCGTTGGATTCGCGGCAGCCGCGGCCTTTATTGGACATGGAAGCTTTTCCAATATTCATCCGATTGCTCCCGCCCAAGGTGGGACATGGATTCTTTCGGGGCTTGCGATGGCGCTTATTCCAATCATGTACACCTACAGCGGATGGAACGCGACCGTTTACGTAGGCAGTGAAGTCATCAAACCCTCGCGTACGATACCGCTTTCGCTTATCCTCGGTGTCTGTCTCACGGCGGTCCTCTATCTGCTGTTGAATGTGGTGTATGTGTACTCAATGCCAGTCACGCAAATGAAAGGGGTAGTGGCCATCGCCAAGGAAGCGGCTGGTGTCATGTTCAGCCCGCACGTCGCACACTTCATCTCCTTCTTCATCGCCTTCTCAGTCCTTGGCTGCTTGAACGCAACCCTGCTCACCGCTCCACGTATTCCTTTTGCGATGGCGCAAGCCGGATATTTTTTCAAGCGCTTCGGAAAAGTGCACCCGCGTTTTCAAACCCCACACATGGCGATTCTTCTGCAAATGATGTGGGCTTGCGTCCTCGCTCTCTGGGGCGGCGTCGACCACAAGAATTTCTACCGTCTCCTTGACGACTACGTCACGGTTCCCAGTCTTCTCATGAACGCTTTAACCGTCAGCGCGATATTCTATCTCCGACGGAAAAAACCCGACTTACCCAGACCGTATAAAGCCTGGGGATATCCCGTGTTGCCGATCTGTTTTATTGTGAGCGTTCTCTGGATGGTATTTAGCGAGGTTCGACAGGACGTTGTGGCAGCGCTGGCCGGCGTCGGGATGGTCGCGGTCGGCATCCCCTTCTACTTATATTTTCAAAACTCCCAGCTCAAGCCACCTAAATAACTCGAGGTCGTGTAGTTGTACGGATAATTAACCTCGTACCGAGTATTGGACGAATAAGTGAGAATGTTCCCGGTTAAAACCACACGCAGTCCTTTGTAGATACGATACCGAAGCATCAAATTCCCACCACGATTGAGAGAATGAATACGCTTTCCTAAATAATTTCCTTGTCCATCCTGCGCCTTCCGATACATGTATTGGCGTATTCCAATTGTTCCGCCGAGAGAGAGGTCCCACCGCGCGTCATTCCAAAACCACGTGACTGTTGGACTCCACTGCGCGTCCGCATAGTTGTAATACCGGTAGGTGAACGGATTGGCAAAAGCCTGCGTCGCGTCATAAGAGTTTTGGTTTGACTGATAATATTGAAAGGTTTCGCCAAAATTTACCAACCAACGCGAAGACGGCCGAATCGATTCGCGAAGGGTAAGGAGATAAATGTCGTCAGTTCGTTTCTTATCGATCACGGCTTGAAAACCGTCAGAATCGGATGTAATGACTTTTTGATCGATAAAGTTTTCTCGCACCCAGGTCGCATTGGCGTCGAAGGATGCATTTTTACTATCGGTAATCCAGTGATAATCCAACGAAGTTGAGTGGGAATGAAAATTAAGCACGGTCGCGCCGGTCACCGCGGTAATCCCTGTCGTCGTAAGTCGGGGATCGGCGTCCAGCGACTGGTAGTGAGGGTATTCGACCTGGCCGTACTCGTACCCGATTTCAAGCGACCCATTTGGGAGCGCTCGTTCCGCGGAGAGCCCACCAAATTTTCGCGTGTAGTTGAACAAACCATTCCAAGTGCTCTCATCGGTGCTTTGCTTTGACCATTCCTTAGCGAGCCCGACTCTCGGTTTGAGCCGCCATCGCGAATTGGCTGCCCAATCGGCCCGCAGGACTCCAGTTTGATCAAGCTGACCCTGAATGAGCGTGTTTTGCCCCAGAAAATTGTAGACGCTCTGGGTTTGATGATAGGACGAAACATAGATGGGCAAAATATAAAGTTTCGAGGTAATCCCAATGACCGGTACAAAAGAGCCATCAATGTTGATCCCGGAAGACTTGGAGGCGCCAGTAAAATATTGTCCGCCCAGCGCAGAAAAATTCCCCAGAGGCGTAAAGGTCACCGACTCAGCTCTAGAATGGAATCCAATCAGAAAGCTAAAGACAGCTAGAGGGTAAATCCGATGAAGTCGGTCGCGCAGCATATCCCATTGTTGTTCTAAAGGTTTTAGTACGAGTTTTCAATGATTTTGTGGAGTCTTGTTGGGACAGCTTAGGGAAGTTGATGCAACATGCCATCGGGCGCCCCGTACAGGAATTTCAAGGAATCGCCGCCGCCCAGCGCATAAATGGCGTCTGTGTTGGTCGTCATTGCAAAAAGTCCTGAAAGAAGTCTAGATTGCATAGAACCAAAAGACGTGATGGGCCCATGAACAAATAGGTTGCTATCGATCGTGTCCTGCACCGCGACTCCCGATCCGCTCAATAATCCAAGTGCGGTTCCTCCGGAGGGAATTGAACTTAGCGATAACAAATTACCATTTGGATCAAGAAAGGCTACGTGTCTTGTAATGTAGTGTCCAGTTCCAGAAAAATAATTCGTCGCCCAAAGTCCTTGGCCGTCAAATCCATTCGTGATGGAGAATGTTCCTCCGCCTGGAGCAAAAATGGAGGCAACCTGACGGTACCATACGACTTGGTTATTAATTGTGGATTGTCGATCATCAAAGAAGGTCACGTATCGCGAGCTGTTAATTCCTCTCTGAAGCGATCCATTCCATGAATCATCTTGAATGTAGTCGTATCCATTGCTGCGATAATTCGTGACCCTTGTGGCGTAATAAGCTGGTATCGAATTGTCAGATTCACCGATAAAGGCAGTTCGCGTGGCTGTTTGCCAACCGTTCACAGTCGAAGGAAGATTTTGATTAAAGGTGATGGCCGTTGTTTGATAATTCAGTGTGGTTGGGTCTCCATTCACGATCGTTGCGTTCAAAAATTTAATTCCGTTCGAGCCGTTCTTAATAATGGCATCAGAATATTGATGCAATTTGCCATCGATGCCTCGCTGAACGCTTCCATCGTTAAAAAGACCCGCGACTAAAAGTCCTTGCAACGTACTGTTTAGAGAACCATTTTGAATCGTGCTTAGAAGTGCCTCATTTCCGACAGTGACGGGAGTCGTGTTGGTGGGTGCAGTTCCGCTCGGAGGCGGTGTCGGATTCGTGGCGAACGTTGTAGGAGTAGTGGTTGGAGTTGTTGTTGGAGTCGTTGGGCTAGTCGGTGTCGTGGTCGGTGTGCTGTCTCCGGAAGAGGATGTGGTGGTGCCTGACCCTGACCCCGGTCCTTCGGGCTTCGGCTTAGAGGCGGTAGCCGTTGTCGGAACGTTCCCAGAGCCAGCGCCTGTCTTCGCCGCCTCGGTGGGATCATTATCATGTTCAAAGATTCCTGGGTTAATTTGTTCAGGATTGTTGTACCACTCACCGCCTGAGGAAGTCGACGTTCCGCTACCGCCTTGAGGGGGACCCCCATGCGTCCCTGACTTCTCCTCCGTTCCCTCTTTGGTCGACTTTATTTTCTTTTTGTCATCCGAGGCTGGCACTTTATAGTCTGGGCCAGTAATCGTTTTAGGCTGATCAACCGTGCCATGCGAGTCAACCGACGTGGTCTGGCCTACGGTCAAATGAAGCATCTCGTTAGCGAGTTCTTTTTTGAGCGAACCCACATCCACAAATCCTTCGAACACCCGAATCTCGGACATTTGGCTCTGGCCATTTTGCACAACAGCAAAATCGGTTCCTCGTACAGCGGCCACGGCCATGGGAGTCTGAACCTTATAGTATTGCCCGAGCATCAAATGCTGAACTTTGCTGCGAACGCGACCATTGCGTAAGAACAGCTTGGTTTCGCCTTGCTCTATACGAGACAAAATGAGGTAAGACCCTTCGCCAATGGCGACCCGGTGGTCGTCCGGCAACGTTAAAAAGGCACTCGAGGCGTCGCCGGTACGAATTCGATCTCCTTCTTCCACCACCATCGCCCGGGGGACATCTTCCCAGAGGTCTTTGCCCTGACGCTGAAGATAGGTTGAACCCTTCAAAGGTTTAAGCGTGGCTTGCACGCCCCAGACGTAAGGAGAGGTGAGTGCAAGCGCCAGCAGATAGAGTGCGTTTCGTTTCATCACTTTGTCCTAGGGCCAGCGGCCAAATTTGTCAAAGGGTAAAAATGCTAACAACGAAATAAGGGGGGTGTGCCAAAACGATACGAATCTTGAGCTGTTTAACCCGTCAAATCTATCTGACCAACATCTTTTAACACCGGTTGGTGATCGGCTTGCATCCCTGGGAGGGGAAAGTTATCCTGTCGCCATGATAAAGCAATCGTGGATCATCCCCTTGGCGACACTATGCGTGGCGAGTTTTGGCTCGGGAAAAGACTTTATTTCCACGGACGAAATGCTCAAAGGCGCCGTTCCTTCGCCGCAGGCGATCTTTAATTTTGATCGCGATGCCTTGGGAATACCGCCTCAAGGCTTCACCGTCTCCACAGGCGGTGAAGGTCCCGAGATTCATTGGGAGGTCCAGCGGGATGCGCTAGCGCCATCCAGGCCAAACGTGCTCGTCCAAAGCGGAAAGGCCCGGCCCGGAGATAATTTTGCACTCCTCATTTTAAAAAACGTAGTCATCGCTCATGGCGAAGTCGTCGTACGGTTTAGAACGCTATCGGGTCAGGAAAGCCAGGCGACGGGAATTGTCTTTCGTTATCAAGACCCGAAAAATTACGACGTGCTTTTAGCGGATTCGCATGAAGATCGGTGCGCACTCTACCGGATCAAAAAAGGAAAAGTGAAAATGCTTGACGCGATCAACACGATCGTTTCGCCCTATACCTGGCATGAGCTGCGGCTCACTTTTACGGCGGACAAATATACGGGCCTGTTAGACGGGGAGGCTGTCATCGGAGGAAAATCGCCCAAAGAGTTTGGCCCTGGACAAGTAGGACTCCTCACTAAATCGGACTCTGCCATCGCTTTCGACGACTTCCGAGTCTCCCAATAAACTGCTTGAAATAGCTTCGCGTCCGTCTTATACACAAGACACATGCATGCTCCTACTGTCCTCTTGATTGAAGATGATCCCCATGCGCTCGAGATGCTGCGTTTCCGCTATTCGAAAGAGGGGTATCAGGTGTCCGAAGCCCAAGACGGCGAGACCGGCCTGATGAAGGCGCTGCGCAAGCCCGACCTCATTGTGTTGGATATTCGTCTCCCGAAAATGAATGGATGGGAACTCTGCAAAATGCTGAAAGCCGAGCCGCGCACCGAGCATATTCCAATCATCATGCTGACCGGATGCAGCCAACCGGTTCAGGAACAATACGGAAAAGTCTGCGGAGCCGATGCCTACGTGATCAAACCCTGGGAGGCCGCTCGCTTGCTTGAAATCTCAAGAGATCTCCTCAAGAAAAGCGCGGCATGACCTTAACGCAAGCTGAATTCCATCCGATCGTTGAGCTGGCGGCTGACAAAACGGCAGATGGATTTCTATGCTTGGACGTCGCAGGACAAATACTTTACGCCAACGACGCCGCCGCCCGTGCACTGTCTGAAACCACCACCACCCTCAGCGATAAAACCATTTTCCAAATCGCGCCGGAGATGAATCCGTCATTATGGCGCGAGCTATGGAAGGAAATTCGTGGCCGCTCTGTTTTTGCTTTTGAGTTCGCGTTTGCCTCAGGCCCCGATCATCCCATACAGGTCGACTTGTCAGTGCACTACTTAAAGCCCGCGACGCGCGAGCTCGCTTGCGTGTTTTTTCGGGATATCGAAGAACGTAAGCGCCTGCAGAATCTTCAACAGGAATTTGTGAGTACCGCTTCCCATGAACTTCGCACCCCCATGACCGTCATTCGTGAAGGGGTATCGCAGGTGCTGGAGGGTTTGCGTGGAGACATCAATGACTCCCAGCGGCGAGCCCTATCGATTGCTTTGAATGGAATCGACCGTCTCGGACGCATCATTGATGAACTTTTGGATATTTCGAAGATCGAATCTGGACGCCTGACGCTTAAGCGTGACCGCATTGATCTTACGGCCGTGACCCGTGAAATTGCCGCGACCTTTCAAAGTTTAGCCACCGATCGTCGGCTGGAGCTCCGCGTCACAACCCCTGCGGGCCCGGTCCTCGTTTATGGAGATCGGGATCGCCTCATCCAAGTGATGACCAACTTGGTTGGAAACTCGTTTAAGTTTACAGAAAAGGGCCACATCCAAATTGGGCTTGAGCGTCGAGGAGCCGACGCTCAATGTTCCATTTCGGATACCGGGATAGGATTCGAGCCGAAGGAAGCCGAAAAGATCTTCAATAAATTTGAACAACTTGGTCAGACCACCGTGACCGGCGAAAAGGGTACCGGGCTTGGACTTTCCATTTCGCGTGCCATCGTCGAACTTCACAAGGGCCGTATCTGGGCCCGAAGTGAAGGACCAGGCAAAGGCGCAACTTTCACCTTCGCGCTTCCGATGCAAGCAGGCCGGGACGTGTTCCGCGATCACTTAGCCCCCATGCTGCGGGAGGTCTCGCGACGCGGCGGAAGTTTATCGACCGTGGTGTTTCGCCTAAAGCAAGGCGAGCTCTCACCCTTGGCTGGACATGAGGGGCCAGGGCTCTTGGATATTTTGGATCAGATCGTGCGCAAGCGGAGTGGACGGTTGACGGATTTGATCGTTAAAGATCAAGACACGATGTACCTGGCACTCCAAAGCATGGCGGCTCGAGAGGCCTTACGAATCGCCGAACATGCCGCCAACGAATTCAAGGATCTGCTGAAAAGCGAGAATCGGTCTGACCAATGGCGACTCGCGTTTGATGTCTCCGGATTTCCGGAAGAATCCGACAACGAAGATGTTTATCTTGAAAAACTATTTCGCAGAGAGGCCGCCTGATGACGACTCCGTGGCGACTGCTCCTCGTGGACGACGAAGACATGATTCTCGAGCTCTTGTCGCTTCGCTTCAAGGCGCAAGGCTATGAAATTCAAACCGCTATGGATGGAGAATTAGCCTATGCCGCCGCTCAAGCGTTTAATCCGCATGCGATCATTTGCGATGTCGTAATGCCTAAGGTAGACGGCCCGACCTTTTGCCGCCGCATGCGGGCGGAAGGCAATAATGTGCCGTTTTTATTTCTCACGGCCAAAGGACAGCCCCGCGATAAAGTGGAAGTTCTTTCTGCCGGTGGGGACGACTACCTCGTTAAACCGTTTGACCCTAACGAACTCAATGCCCGCATCCTCGCGATCATCCGCCGTCGTTATCCGCCTGCCAGCTAAATTCCTTGTCGCGCTGAGTTTCTTTAGTGAGTCTCCAATAGCACCCTCTCCCCGACGTGGGAGAGGGCCGGTCGCCGGAGGCGACCAGGGGTGAGGGGGCCGGACGTACTGTTGTGTGTTGACAAGATCGATCTGGTTCGAAGAACATATTCAGGAAGACATCATTGCTTTGCGGGTCCAAGCGACAAGGTTTCTGCATCAGAGAAGCATCTTCACATTCCTGGATCTTCCCCACGCGTGCGGGGATGAACGGCGTGACTTTGAGTGGATGGGGAGACAGTAAAGACAGTCACCCAAGAACTAAGCGCACGCATCCTCGCCATCCTCCGCCGCTGCTCTGCGGCCGATTAAATCCATGTAGTATTTATATTTCTACTTGTAATTCTTATATTATTCATGTATGCTTTACCCATGGAAACCATGGTGTCTGATCGAGGGCAAACGGCGGTTCCGGCTAAAATTCGCAAACGCTTTGGCATTAAGCCCGGGCAGAAGCTGGTCTGGGCGGAAGATGGGAAAGTAATCTATATCTTGCCCGTTGTTAAAGACCCTATATCCGCCTTCCGAGGTTCCGCAAAAAATAAGGGGCTCTTGCCCGCTCTACTCAAGTCGCGCCAAGACGATGTCAAACACAGGCCTATCTAGCCGATACGTTTTAGATACCTCAGCCCTTCTTTGCTTAAAGGAAAATGAAGCCGGCGCTGATAAAGTCGAAGACATTCTTCGCCAAAGCGGACCCAAGGGC
>JAYWEN010000418.1:0-1719 GCA_043779245.1 Elusimicrobiota bacterium
CTTCGACCGTGAGCACAAAGGTTCCGATCGCGTTAAACAGGATGACAAATCCCAACAGGAGCGCCCAGTCAGACACCTTCTTGTGGAGATCCTCCACGCGATCCAGGGTATATCCCAAAACCGCAAAGCCACTGTAGGACAAGAGTGTCACGGCTGGACCATTTCCTAATAGTCCGGGTGCAAAGAATTGAAGTGTTAAAAATCCCATCCAAATGCCGAGGCACGCAAAGAGGTCTAATGTCGAGGCCGAGCGCACAAAGCGGCGCAGCACCGGCATCAAGAGGTAGATCCCAAGAATGACATACATAAACCACAGGTGATATTCCGTCGGGCCCGAAACGAAGTGCTTCAGTGCTTGAGGGAAGGATATGGGAAGGCCTTGGATTTTGTAGTCGTAGAAGGCATAGATCATGGACCAGACGAAGAAGGGAAGAAACAGCCGGGAATAGCGCTTCCACACAAATTGAATGTAGGCTTCATCGCGAGAGGATCCTAAGAATATTTTTCCGCTGATCATGATATAGAGAGCAGCCGAAGGGCGAATGAGGGAATCGAAAAGATTAAAGACCCACCAAACGGGATGCGAGTAGTCGTTTAATCCCGAGCAGATCGGGGCAAACACATGGCTCATCACCACGAGAATACAAGCGCTTGCACGAATGGCATCGATATAATAGAGGCGGCGTGACATAGAGATAGTTTACCGGGCTTGTGTTACAGGAATATGAAGAAAAGCGATTCAGGAGAATTTTATGACCCCGACTTTTTCAGAGGATGAATACCGACGAATCATGACGCTAGCGTTTCTCGGCGAATGGATGCTCAATGCGATCCGCAAAGATCCGGATCCTGCTTTTGAGGATACAGTTTCGAAGGTGTATTCGTTTGCTGAAGGCACTCCTCTCGGGGAGCTGGTGGAATTCCATGAAGAAGATGGGATTTGGGAACCTTCTGAAAAGATGGAAGATGATGCTCATGCCCTGATCGATAATTATGACGAGGTCACGTTCTGGGAAGAGCTTACGGCTCGGCTTACGGAGCGCGATATGATCGAAGAACAGGGCGAACGCGCGGTGGGGGCGATGCGTCCGGATCAGCGAGAGCGCGCGGCAGCCCCTATCGCCAAGGCCTACACCCATGAGTTTGAAGAGGTCGGACTCGACCGTTTACGGATCCAAGAATAAGCAAGATTCCACTTGTTAATTCGCCCAATTCAGGGTATCTCTTTCTAGGCAATAGTCCGAGGGAGGCTTTATGGTCGAAAAATCACTAGGGACCTATTATTCGCGGTACTTTAAAATGCCCGACGTTCGTCGGCAGGATCTTCAGGAGATGGAAGATTTGATCCTGAAAGACCTTCACCCCGATCGATACCATATTGCCTGCCAAGGTTTTATCTATAACCGTGTCTCTGATATTCCAGTAGACTCCGCCGAAGTCGTTACTCTTGTCATCTACACACATTCTCCCTGCCTGCGATTGAAATTCGCTCGGTCTTGGGCCGAACTTTATTGTGAAGAAAACAATGAAACGATTTCGCCAGCTGTTGAACGTCTGGGGTCCATTGTGATGAGCCGGGAGCGCCAAACCCGCTGGACTCTTTCGAAATTTTCAGCTTGGACAGCGCCTATGGTTGGTTTTGGAATGCTCTGCGAAGCCGTCATCTTGGTCGCTTTCACGAACGCACCGGTCATGACAGTTACTTTTGGAGTGGCTTTG
>JAYWEN010000419.1:0-2159 GCA_043779245.1 Elusimicrobiota bacterium
AAAAACGGCCCATGCTTAAAATTTTGCGGGAACGGCTTGTAATTCTCGAGCGCCCACTGCATGAGGGGTAACTCCCGATGGCCTGAACCGTTCAACCAAAACTTTGTTGTTATAAGCAGCTCAGGATGGTGGTCTTCTAAATCCTTACGAATGCGTTCTGTAAAACGTTCTTTCATGTTCCCGACCTCCCAGTCATCGGACATGATAATTCCCGTTGGAGGCCGTCGGTCGCTGTAATAGTACAGGCCCGGTTCATATCCGGCGTTAAAGAACGTCTCGCCTGGCAGAAGATTACGATCGATTTCCTCCGCCATTTTTTTGACCGTAATATAGGTTTCCCCATATTTAAGCCGGGACCATTCGATGGCATCGAGACGGTAAAGAGGGAGCTCTCTTAGAAAAAGAATGGTTAACAGCGTTGCGAGCCACACTGTTACAGCCCAGGAAGCGATCTTCGCCTGACGCAGGCGATGGCCGGCCGCGCCAGCAATGATGGGCAAGGGCGGCAATAGGAGCTGATAGTAGTGCGAGTAAAAGCGGCCCGGTATCGCGATCATCATCCAGGCGGCCGCTGCATACCCCAGAATAAGTGGCCAATGACGCGTTTTATTTTTTAGGGCGAGCAAAACCCCTGGAATCCCGGCCAATGCGATTGGTGTTAAAGAATAAAACACACCTCTTTCAGACACGTTGGCCAATGTCGAGGGGCGCAGGGAATTCCTCAAGTTTGCTATGAATCCTTGGCTAAGAGAGGACCCGAACGCATAATAGGCGCTACTGGGTCCTACCGCATTCCAAAAAAATAGGAATCGCCCTCGGAAAGTAAAATAAAGGAAGGTTCCCGCCCACAAAAAAACTGTGGGGAAATAAATAGGTGCTGCCCTGCGAATCCTCGCGTTCATTGTGTGATCACCGTCGCGCATCGTGAAGATATAAGTAATTCCTACGATAAACGTAACCAGCACCGCATGATGTTTGTAAAAACTACTCCATGCAAAACAACCACCAGCGAGCCAAAGCATCTTTGAGTCGGCGTTTTTTAAATTCTGACGAGCAAGAAAAGCGATAGCCCATACGAATCCTGCATTGACGAATACTTCTGAATTCGGTTGGTTGGCTTCCAAATAGGGGGTCGCATTTGAAAAAGTCCAAAAGGCCGCCGCCCAGAGACCCCAGATGGGATCATCAGTCATCCAGGTCGTGGCGGCATAAATGCCGAGAAGCGTCAAAATAGCCATTAAACTCTCTAGCAACAGGAGGGCATTTGCTTTAGATCCGGTCACGGATTGAGCGGCAGCATACATGAGGACAGTGCCAGGGGGTTTATTGACCCATAGGTCCGAATAGAGAGGTCGTCCCTGACGCCATTGTTCACCTAAGACGGAATAAAAAGCCGTGTCGCATTCTAAGGGTTCGGCCATTGTGTGTAGACGTTGTAGAAAAATCAGAATAGAAAACGCGCCGAGGCAAAGATAACCCATCACATTTCGAGTTTTCACGTGCCGATATAATACGAAATCAAAGATTTAGGTTTTGATCTGCGAACAGATCAGAGTGCAAGAGCAACGACCACTTTCGAAGAACATGTTTTCCCGTCGCACGACCTACTATAATCTTCCGTATATGAGGACGAAAACTCTGTGACGACTGAGACATTCGCCAAGCTGCTTCAATTTTCCATTTCGCCTATCGCCTTGATTTCGGGCGCGAGCCTTCTGCTTCTTTCAATCACCAACCGACTCGGTCGTACGATAGACCGCTCGCGCATCCTCGTGCGAGAGCTCGAAGGAGGCGCGGAGTTGCCCTCCAAAGAAGATCACAAGATTCAGCTGAAAATACTTCTGGCACGCTCGCACTATCTCCGGGCGGCGGTGTTGTCGATCAGTACCAGCATTTTGTTGTCGGTCTTCATGATTGTGGGCGTCACGGCGCAGATTTTTATGGGATGGGAATTTAAAACATTCGTTTTGGTTTGCTTGTCCTGCAGTGTTCTCGCATTGGGTGGGGCTGTTGTACTTCTATTCGCGGATGTCTCAGCAGGCCTGCATGCGTTGACGATCGAAGTCCGCCGGCATATTTAGATCCTCTTACTTGCGGTCTTCGACTAAAGGTCAGGGGAATCGATGGCTCGGATCTCGTCTTTTTTGTACGACTTCATC
>JAYWEN010000420.1:0-2768 GCA_043779245.1 Elusimicrobiota bacterium
AACAAGTGCGAGTCGAAACGGGTCATTGGCATCCCTCAGGACTCATCGGCAAGGCTTGGCATTACGAAACCGAAGCCATCCACTTCTTTTATGGCGGTCTGCTCAGTGCCTACGTTATTTTTTATTTCAAAAGCACAAGCGCCTCGCGCTCAGCTGTATTTTTGATTCTCACCGGGCTTCTTCTCTTTGCCAATGAAATGCCACAAGTTAAAAAAGCTGGATCACGCATGCGGCTGGGTCTGCATGCATTCTGCACGGTTTCCTATCTCAACTACCTTATTCCGGTTCTCGTGGGTCGCATGGGTTGGTGGTCATTTGCTCTTGCTGTCTTGTTAACGGTCGGAAGTTCAGCGTGGCTTGTGAATCGACTCGCAAAGCTGATGCCTGAACCCCATAAAGCGAAAGTGGCGATGGGGTGGCCGCCTGCGGCAATCGTGTCGATCGTCGTGGTGCTCTACATGCTCAAGTGGATTCCGCCGGTCCCGCTCTCCATGCAATATGGCGGCGTGTTCCATCAAGTGGAGCGAGAGGATGGACACTATCGCCTCGTCTACCCCCAGCCACCGTGGTACAGGTTTTGGCAACACGACAGCCGTCACTTTCTCGCGCGCCCGGGCGATACGGTCTACTGTTTTGTTCGCATTTTCGCACCCCGGCGTTTCACCCACCAGGTGTATCTCCGCTGGAGCATGAAGAATAGAAATGGAAAGTATCAATCCTCCGATCGCATGGCGCTGACAATTAATGGAGGTCGCGGCGAAGGCTTTCGCGGTATTGGTTCCAAGTCGAATTACGAACCGGGCCAATGGCGTGTCGATGTGGAAACGGAAGATGGGCGCATGATCGGCGCGGTGCCCTTCGTCATCGAGCAAGAGCCCAGCCAAGAGCCTCGCCTCTGGAAAGAACGAACGATGTAATGGGCGGGTCTAGTTCTGTCTAGGCGAAAGATTTTCCTGCGTACTGATGTGACACTGTAGCTCTCCCTTCTCATTCTCCGTAATCGACACAGCGATGCCATTGGTATGCGGAGCAATCGTGTAAGGTTCTTTGCAAAAGAGCGGTTCCACGAGATGATGGAAAGACGTCCACGTGGCAGAAATGAGGACCGGTGTATAGGAACGATCCCGAAATGATCCCAGATCCACGGGTCCCACTTGGTAACCTGCGGGAACTAAGATACTTTTCTGATAGGGCCCGACTTCGACGCTCACATTAAAACTTCGCGAGGGTGAAAAATTCTGCGCGTACACCGGCGGGTTCTCGCCATGGGGAATTGAAAGCGAAGGCGTCACCGGATTAAACGAGACATGCGTAGCTGTGTCGAGAGGATGCAGATGCGTCTCTCCGACTGCAATTCCGAAAGGATGACTGTATTGCGGAAGTAGTTGTGTGATCAGCTCAACATCCATGCCATCGTCTGTTTCGCTCAATTCGTAAAGATCCCCATCCCATGCCAAAAACTGTCGTTCGGCGGTCTCCAGAAACTGAGTATCACGGCCACTGTAGCAGGAGTACCGGTCGGAGCATGTGGCAGTGTCTACAGCGACACGATATTCCCACAACACGGCATCCTTGTGCGACCGCTCGTTCGGCCGAAGCAGACGATAAAAGTCCGACTCTTGAGGCGGTGTAGAGCAACGGCCTTCCTCGCGAACGAATCTCACATTTTTCCCATGTGCTTGCACCAGCGTTTGAGGGCAACGACTTTGATCCATGACGGGCGAGGGTTTCAGACCCAGTTGAGGCGTTGTGTTCGTCAGCCAAAGGATTGCGTCTTCCGGTTTCATCGGCGCTTTTAAAACGGTAGAACGCGCGATCATTCCCGTTTGCCGATTGAACACGACGAGCCGTGTCGAAGCCGACCAGAGCGTCATTGCTTTGTTAATAGGTCCCAGAGGGGGAGGTTTCGTCTTGGGAGCCGTAGGATCTACTTTTAATTTAGGAATCGTTGCGGCCGTCACAACGAAGGCGAGCCATTGACTGTCGGGAGAGTAAGACGCCGAGAGAATCGACCACCCCTCCGGAAGATGCACCGATCGATACGAACGCTCCGCGATTGAATAAAGCGTCCCGTCCGCGAGTAGCAATTCACTCTTCCGTTCCGCCGCAGGCAAGCGTAGGGCGCAAAGAGCGACGAATATCAGGGCATGCGCGAGCCTATGAAGCGGTATGCGGATGATGTCCATGGAGTGCGGCGATTTTACAAAGGATTTCCATCAACGAACGGAGCTTTAAGGAAGAGGTGCCTGCTCTGCAGACTTTTCAATTTGGACGTGACTCAGTGCGATCTTAGTTCCGATAAAACTTCCGCGATAGAGTTTCCGCGCGGCTTCTTGATCTAGGCCTAAACAGACATGCGGAAACTTCTCATGATCCTCTGCGTTCACGGGAGGTCCGTGAAGAATGAGGGCGCTGTTGGTGAAAATCACGAATTCGCCCAAGGCGTTTGACCGGACTGACGTCCCAACTTGCGGCGGAACCCATTGAAGCGATCCATTCACCTGCTCAGACTTTCCGCGTTCCGGATAGGCAAATCGTTCTTTGGAAATAATTCGAACGGTCGCGGGCAGCGAAACGGCTGCGCCACCAAACGATCGGAGTGGAATATAGGAAATGAGATACGCCTGCAGCGGCTGCTCGGCTCGCATCAGAAACACGCGCTGAAGCGCCGGGTTCACCAAAAGAGACGTGGTCATGATCTCCAACTGCTTTTCCAAAAGCCGCCGCTCTTCCTGCAAGGAGAGCCCTGACTCAAAAAGAGATTTCTC
>JAYWEN010000421.1:0-2611 GCA_043779245.1 Elusimicrobiota bacterium
TGATAGCCTGCTCAAACTATCAAAGTGTTGCGTTAGATTGTTAGAACCGCCTTAGCCTTTTAGGGAGAATTCTTCCATGCAACTAAGCGTTCACCCACTAGAACCACACTGCTAACGATAGTTGCGGACCCTCAAGAACGACGTAAGAAATATTGCGGCGTTCGTAGGCGACTTTAATTTCTAAACGATTCCATTGATAGGCAAGACCCGAAGAGATTTCAAAAATGGGCTTGCCGGCGGCAAGTGATGTACTAACATCGGCATCCAAGCGGAAGGGTTTCGCAAAGAAATATTTAACTTGATAGGCCAGCTTCACTCGGTCATGGTGATCTCTTCCCTCGACGGACTCGTAACCCATTCCCACACGCCAATCCCATTTCGCTGTTCGCGCAAATGAAAAGGTGGGCACAACGTCAAGGAAGGCAAGAGAATCCGATTCATCTCCGAGAGTTTCATTGTAGCGAGTGTAAGACGTATCGAGCCCCAATCGTCCGGATGTATAAAGAGAAAGCTCTCCCTTCCATGCTTGAGAATCGTGGGCTGTCCCTAGGCGAGACGTCGCCGCACGGACTAACCAACTTTTTCCGTTGGGCGCCGCAAGATACCCCATATCTTTCTCATAAGGATAAGATTCCAGGCCGTACGTTTTATTGTAATGGTCACCGATGAGAAGCGCGGGAACATAGAAAGGCGATCCGAAGACGAGGCCGATAAGAAGAATACCCAGTTCCCCAGGAATGTTTCTCAGATCGTCAACGCAATCGTTTCCCATGCAGTTCTCATCGGAATGATTTTCGCGGCGAAGATCCTTGTCCTTCGAAGAATTTTTGATCGCGGGACCGGAGGCCGGTTTGTTCAATTGATCTTCAAATTTTTTTAGTTCCCCTTCATCAGCCCAAACACGTCCGCTCAATAAAATAAGCGGAAGAATAAACAAAAGGAGTAATTGTCGAATGGTTTTCATTGAGATCTCATTCTTAGACTTAATCCTCTCCCATATTGTTCCTCGTCAACACCAATTGGGCCTTTTGCCGTAACCTATTTGTATGGATTAAGGAACGTTCTAAAAGAGACAGGCAATCCCGATACAATGAATTTATTTTCACACCTCACGCCGCCAGCATAGCGATTTGCGAAAGTTTAGTCCACCGACAAAAGTCGGTCACCGCATACGTCCGAAATACAGTGGTTTTCGATATGATGAAAAGCTTCAAACGTCTTCGACGCTCAAGATTGATTGAATTTAAGACCCATTTTGATACGCCCCTTTTAGGGGTGCGTTCCAAACTTCGCTGATATCCCGCCCTTCGTCCAGCCGGTCCGGCGGTCGGGATGGTGCCCTTCGGCTCGCTTCTCTCGCTCAGGGCCAACAACCGCTGGTAGTGGGATCAGGATTTTCTGTGGAGATACTTCTCAAACATCGCGCGGGACAGCTTCGCACCTTCTTTCGTTAAGGTGACGGACTTGGCCGTACTTTTGGGATCTGAGATCAGCCCCTTTTCGTGAAGGCGATTCATAATATCCCAATCGATTCCTTTCCACGCCCGAAGCGGGCTATTTCGTTCTTGGAACGTTGAGAGGTGCAAAAGCGCTAGAGCCATCTCGTCTGCTTTTTCTGAGTCGTAGTCCATGATTCACCTCTCATGGTCCATGGGTCATCGTCGCACTAAATCATCGTGATCGGCGCTTTGCTTTCCCTCGGAGTTTTGCCCGTGTCCTCTTTGTCCCCTTTATGCCCCCTTTCTTTGCCCGACGGAGATGGGGGGGTATCAATTTGTGAGCCATTTCGGTGTCTATCATCGAATTACGGCTTAGATTCTTTACCCGTCGTCAATTGCCCTTCTAGGAATCGACGGATTTCCTCTTTCTTTGGAAGCTTCAGCTGATACTTTGAGACAAAGAGGCGATTATTCATTCCCGCTAAAGCGTATTCCACCAGAGCATGATTCTTCTTGGTGCAGAGAAGAATTCCGATCGGCGGATTGTCTCCGGGGGCCGTTTCATGGATTCGGAACCAATTGACATAGGTATTGAGCTGGCCGAGGTGTTCATGACGAAAGCTGTCATTTTTGAGTTCCAGCAAAATATGGCATCGAAGAAGGCGATGATAAAAAACGAGGTCGACAAAAAGATGTTCGCCGCCTATCACGATTCGTTTTTGACGTGCTTCGAAACAAAAGCCTCGACCAAGTTCTAGTAAAAAGTCCTGTAGCCGGTTAAGAAGTGATTCCTCAAGAGCCGTTTCACTCAGCGCCTCTTTGGCCTTGATCTCCAGAAAGTCGAAAACATAAGGATCGCGAATGGCCTGCGCAGGGTCTGTCAGTTCGGCTTTGGCATTAGCAAGTTTAGCGAGCTTTTTCTTGTTCCGCGAAAGGCCCGAACGTTCGTAATAAAGACTTGCGATTTGGTGTCTCAGTTCCCGGACAGACCAGTTTCCTCGATAACATTCGACTTCGTAGAAAGCGCGCTGGAGAGGTTCTTCAAGCTGGAGCAATTCAGCAAAATGGGAAAAAGAGAATCTGTCCAGCATTGCCTTCCCTGATAAGAGAGATTCGGGAGACGCTGTCTCCCGAATTGCGGTCCTCTTTGGAGCATGAGCCAGAAGTGCAAC
>JAYWEN010000422.1:0-14130 GCA_043779245.1 Elusimicrobiota bacterium
ACCCCTCTTTATTAACACTCCCTCGGCGTAAGTAGACACAGCCCCTTGCACTGATTTACACTGAATTTATGGGGTCCGCAAAACAAATCATCCTGGTCAGTCAACTTCTGTTGGGCGTCTCATGGACTGCGCGTGCTGAAGAAGCCGCCGCGCCGGTGATCTCCATTCCTTCAGTCAGCGCCGGCACGTTCGTTCTGCCGCCCGACATGATGGTGACCGATGATCAGTTAACCGCCCTCGCGCAGAGTGCGACGAGCCAAGGGATCACGAGTCTTTCACTTGAAGGCCATCACGAAATTACAGGGGACTCCTTGCAGGCTTTGGCCTCTTTGGGGCAACTCAAAGAACTCAATCTCAAATCTACCGCCGTTCGAGATGAAGGCCTGCATCATTTAACCGGTCTGACTAATCTCCAAGTTTTGGATTTGACCGAAACGATGGTAACCGACGACGGCCTGGCGACCTTGGCGCCGCTCAAACATTTAAAAAAGCTCATCTTGAAGTCGACGGCTATTGATGATGCCGGACTCGAGTATTTAAAACCGTTTACAGAATTGCGGGAGCTGGATTTAAACGGCAACGACATTCGAGGCAATGGGTTGGTTTATTTGAAGACTCTTCAGGATTTGAAGGCCATTGATTTAGGAAATACGAAGCTACAAGGACTCTCGCTTTCGCCCCTACGTGCACTTCCCAATTTAGAAACCCTTCACATCAACAATACCTCCATCGGCGACCAAGGCATTATTGTGTTGCGCGGACTCGGGAAACTTCAAATGCTCAATGTCAGTTGTACGGAAGTGACGGAAGCAGGCTTGGCGATCTTTAGAAGTATCCCCGGATTCCAACCCCTCAACGTCTGTGCCGATCACTGACCTACTGAGTATTGAGCGGAGATGGAAAATTCTTATAGGTATTGGCTGTCCGCTTAAAGCCTTGAGCTGAGGAAATGGATAGGATCCAGCGGTTGCTCTGTTGGATAGGTCCTACTGCGTAGGCGAGATCCAATCGAAACACAGTTCCATCGGAGGATCGGGAAAGACCAAAACGGAAACCGGCTCCGATGTTGGCGTGAAAATCTTGCCTTCTAAAGGCCAGGCCCTGCGGCTGAACCTGGCCCGCGTCTACGAACACAGCGCCACCCACGTAAACCAAGTGCAGTACTTCCTTGGGATAATAAAAACGATCTTCCACATTGACGAGGACGCTTTTATTGCCCGTAAACGAATTAACCTTAAACCCGCGAAGCCCACTGTCTCCGCCCAATGAAAGAACATTGCTCGTGTCTGGGTTCTGCAGGTACGCCGTTTCTGCATGGACGACAGCGGTCATGGGAAAATCTTCCAAGAGATGCTGATAGTAATTTCCGTTGGCAAAATAAATCGTGTTAAACAGGCGGCCACCGGTCTGGTTGTGTGCATACATGTTGAAACGGCTCGACATTCCATACGAAATCACCCCAAACCACGACCCTCCTCCTCCCAGACCAAACGAATCGTTCAAAGCGAATGGAAGAGCATTTTCCGTGGCGCCCAACGACCGCCCAACATAGCCCATACCAATGGCCGATTCATGACCCAAGTTGATGTCCTCCACACGCCCGGCGCGATCGGCAAAGGTGTCTTTGATAAATCCTGATTCCGTGTAGGTCAGCGACGCGATAGGGCCTGAGAGTCTCTTATCTTGGGGTAATGTGCCGGGCTTGGTCACATCCTGAGCGCGATAAATATCCTCCGTATAACGATAGCTCAGCTGAGTACGGACAACGTTTAAAGGATCGTTGTTGACCCACAGTCCGATAAAAGGACTTAAGCTTAAATGCTCGGTGTCGTTTTGGCTGATCTGATTGCCGTCTTGGTAAACCTTCTGCAAGGCTTTGAAGTGAGAAAGAGGCAGGCCGCCCGCCACGCGTGTCGTTAATGAGAAAAAGGGCCGTATCACGCTGATGTCTTGGGTATTTCCATGCGGAATGTCTTGAAACTGAGTCGCCAATCGAAAACGCGTATTAAAAAGTTGCGGATCGTTATAGCCTAGGATTTGTGAATTGCCCTCTACATTTTTCTTATACAGGTAGGTAAGGTCTTTGCCGTAGCCTAACAGATTGATTTCTTCGAAACCCACAGAGTAGCTGCTTTGGCCCCCTTCGCTCGCGATGTTGATCTGGGGCTGGGTCGTCCAGGAGTCCTGGGTATTCACAGTTAAGTCCACCTGGCCATCGGCCGTAGCCTTCTGGGAAATTGATGCCTCCTTTATAAAGGCAAGGCGACGCAGATTACGTTCCGATTCGGCTATCCGTTCGAGATCAGTCCAGGCGCCAGGATAAACCAGGAGCTCTCGCCGAATGACGGAAGGCTTAGTAGGAATGTGCAGAAAGTTGGCAAGCCGGAACAACCAGATATTTTCGCCGGGAACGGTGGGGTCAAAAACGTTTTCTACGTCGTAGGTGATGTCGTGGATCTGAACCGGCTTGAGAACCACTCGCCGCTTTTTTCTAGCTTCCGCGGGAACCCAAAGAAGCGAGCAACAGGTGCTGCAAACGATTGCGATCCGCAGTGACTTTCTTGAAAGCGATTGCAACAGCGAGAACCTCCTGTTAGACTGTTGCCAATGATAATAGCACGCCGACTCCAAGCTTTCATTCTCGCCTCGAGCCTTTTGCTCGACGCCTCGTATCTTCTTGTTGCGGCGCCCGTGCCGGGTGGCGATGACGCGTTAGGGGCTTATTCGAAAGGCGATTACAAAACCGCTCTGAAGCTTTTGGCTCCGATGGCGGAGGACGGCAACACCTTCGCCGAGTTTACAATCGGGAAAATGTATGCGTCTGGCGAGGGTGTGTCTAAAGATTCAAAAAAGGGCGCCGTGTTCATCAAGCGAGCGGCAGATAAAGGATTAGCGGTCGCCCAGTTTCATATGGCGCGCTTGTACATGGAAGGAACCGGCGTAGTGAAAGATCCGACGCAGGCGGCGCTTTACAACCAAAAGGCGGCCGAGCAAGACGATGCGGATTCTCAATATGCGTTGGGGATGCAATACATGGATGGGATAGGCGTAGGAAAGGATCCGGCCCAGGCCGCTCTCTGGTTTCGTAAGGCTTCGCAACTCGGACATCCGCAAGCCCAATTTCAGTTGGGAAGTGCCTATCGAAGCGGGATCGGCATCGCAAAAGATCCAGGCCAAGCGGCAACCTGGTTTCGGAAGTCCTCTGACCAAGGAAATGCACAATCACAGCTAGCGCTTGCCGAAATGGCGGCGGCCGGGGAAGGGCTTTCCAAAGATCAGACGTCAGCCGTATCGCTCTATCAAAAATCGGCCGAAGGCGGAAACGCCGTCGCGCAGGTTCGCCTGGGCGAGTACCTGCAGAAAGGCGAGGGCGCACCGAAAGACATCCAAAAAGCGGCGGAGTGGTATTTCAAATCCGCGAGCCAAGGAAATATGGATGCGGAATACGAATTGGCGGAAATTCTCGTTGGTGGACAAGGCATTGCCAAGGATTTTCCCACCGCGCTCACCTGGTATAAAAAAGCGGCTGAACAACATCATCCCAAAGCCCAGTATCGCCTCGGCGTGTTTTATGCGAGCGGAATGGGTGTCCCCAAAGATTTAGCCCAAGGAGCCAAGTGGCTTCGTCTGTCGGCTGAACAAGGAAATGCGGACGCCGCCTATCAATTGGGTGTAATGGCTCAAAGCGGGCAAGGTGTTCCCAAAGATATTTCGCAAGCCATGATGTGGTATAAAAAAGCGGCCGACAAAGGAATTCCCGAAGCTCAATACAATCTAGCCGTCCTTTACGCGACAGGCGACGGGGTGCCAAAAGATATGTCGCAGGCCGCCCAATGGTATCGCAAGGCCGCAGATGCCGGAATTGCCGAGGCCCAATACAATTTGGCGGTGATGTACGCCGCCGGAGAAGGCGTTCCGAAAGATCAAACCAAAGCGTTAGAACTCTACCGAAAGGCCGCAGACAAAGGAATCGCTGAAGCTCAGCTTTATGTCGGCGCGATGATGGCTAACGGTACCGGTGCCCCTAAAGATCCCAAACTCGCCGCCGATTATTTCCGAAAATCAGCCGAGCAGGGCAGTCCTGAAGCACAACTTTATTATGGATTGATGCTGCTCAATGGGGAGGGAATGGCGAAGAGTCCCGTGGCCGGATCAAAATGGATTTTAAAGTCCGCTGAGAAAGGAAACGTCGCCGCTGAAGTTCAATTGGGCACTCTTTATCAAGAAGGAATGGGTGTGAGCAAAGACATTGTACAGGCCGGAAAATGGTTCCAAAAAGCCGCTGACCAAGGAAACCTTCAGGCCCAACTTCAGGTGGCCTATTTTTATGAAGCAGGGCTCGGAGTTCAGAAAGATTTAGCCAAAGCCGCTGAATGGTACGAGAAGGTCGCCAAACAAGGGAACCCCGACGCCCAGCTGAAGCTTGGAGTGATGTATTACTTGGGCCAAGGCGTCCCTAAGAATCCAACGGAAACGGCACGTTGGTACTCGATGGCCGCCGTTCAAGGCAATACCGATGCGCAGTATCGCCTCGGCGTCATGTATGAAACCGGCGTGGGGGTTTCAACCGATCCCGTCAAAGCAGCTCAATGGTATCAGCAGGCCGCAGAACGATCGCATCCCGCGGCTTCTCTCAGTCTGGGTCAGTTGTATGCGCGCGGATTGGGCGTGAAGAAAAGCAATCGATTAGCGCTTCAATGGATTCGCAAATCCGCTGAAGCTGGTAATAAAAGCGGTATGGAGCTTCTCGCTCAAAGCTATGAGAATGGCTGGTTAGGTCTCACCCAAAATACCGTCGAAGCTAAGAAGTGGAATAGCAAAGCCCGCCACGCCGTAAGCCAGTAGTTAACCTCTCTACTTCTAGAGTCAATTCCACCCCAATCGATCCTCACGGTTAATTTACTTTACATGTCTTCACAATGGAGATACTTATGACACGTAACCGTAATTTAACGTACTCGCAACACGCACGTAATAAGTATCAGACAAACTTAGGCCATGAAAAGGAACGCGATGCGAAAGGGGCTCACCCTTCTGATGATTGCCGGACTTCAAGGTTTAGCCCACGCCGCGGCGGGAACTGAGGGGGCTTCCTTTTTAGATATTCCCGTTGGCGCGGGACCTGCTGCCTTGGGATCTGCTTATACCTCACTTGCTACCAATGCCTATGCCCCCGTGTGGAATCCGGCTGGGCTTGGTTCGCTTACAGGAAATGAAATTGGCGCTCAGCATCTTGCCTATTTAGATTCTATTCACTATGAATTTCTCAGCTTCGTACATCCTTTAGGCGCCGCGCATGGATCCGAGACCCATCGAGGCATCGGATTCTCCGTTCAGTATTTAGGATCAGGCACAATTGATCGCACGGATGTGAACACCGATGGGTCGCTCGTGAACGGTGGCAATCCGATCGGAACCTTCTCGAGCTACTATGCTTCCTATAACCTATCCTACGGCCAAACGGTTACCGACAAATTATCATTAGGCGTGACCGGTAAAATGATTCGCGCAAAAATCGATGATGTCTCAGCCGGGGCATTTGCGGGTGACGTGGGTGGACTCTACAAAGTGAATTCCAAAGCGCAGATTGGCGCCTCGATGGTGAACATGGGAAGCAAACTCAAATTTATCAGCGAAGGCGATGACTTGCCTCTCGCGTTTAAACTCGGCGCAGCCTTCCAGCCTAGCACACATTTTCTGTTGAGCGCCGAAGGCGTGTATCGTAAAAATGGTTTAGCAAGTTTCCATACGGGGACTGAATGGCGCCCGATCGAAGCCATCGGCCTGCGAGCGGGATATAAAACCGATACTTTAAAAGGGTTAAATGCGCTGGCTGGCCTCACCGCTGGAATTGGCTTGCATGTGTGGGGACAGGAATTTGCTTATGCCTGGGCGCCGTATGGCGATCTCGGCGACGCGCAGTATATCTCGCTGCTAATTCACTTTGGTTCCGAGGAAGAACAGAAGCGAAATCTCATACAATATCAGAACATTAAGCGACATCGGACCGTGAAGAGCACTCCGAAAGCCGATTCCGAGCCAGAATACCAAATGCTCATGCAGCTCTTGGCGCAGGACGATCTGCACACGGCACAAGCGGTGCAGAAAGGTGAGGAGAACCAGTGAATATACGGCAGCTAAAAGAGAAGAGCGAAGAGCGAACAGCGAAAAGCTCGATGTCGCTTGCGAGAGTTCTTAGTTTTTCGATCTTAGCTTTTAGCTTTTCGCTGCCTTTTCTTCACGCGGCCAGTACGGTCGGCACGACGTTGAGCGGTGCGCGGGCTTATCCCAATCCGTGGCGTGCCGACAAACATGCCAGCTCCTCGATCAAATTCGATAATATGCCGGCGTCGTCAACCGTGAAGGTGTTCACGATCGCGGCTGAAGAAGTGACTTCGCTTTCCGCCGATTCCACTGGAATGGCCATGTGGGACCGCACCAACCGCGACGGTCAATCCGTCGCTTCTGGCGTCTACATTTACCTGATTATCGACCCCCAGGGCAACACCTCCACCGGTAAACTCGCCATCATCAAATAATGTCGGGGCGTACCGCGGTGCGCCCGTCCATTCAATGACCTCCGTTCATCTCGTCATCAAAGGCCGTGTGCAGGGCGTGGCCTTTCGTTATTTTGTCCAAGAAAAAGCCGTGCAAGCGGGATTGAAAGGATGGGTGAAGAATCGACCGGAAGGATCCGTGGAAGCACACGGCCAAGGCGAAAAATCTGTTTTGGAAGCGTGGATTACTCAGCTAAGACAGGGTCCACCGATGGCCCGTGTGGAAAGCATCGCCATCAATTGGGAAGAATCTTCCAAACCATCCAAACTCTTAAGCAGTTCTTTCGAAATTCGCTGAGAGGTTCACGACGCCTCATCCAAACGGCGCTTGAGATGGTTCCAAAGAATGAATGTAGGAACAAAGTAAGGATGATAATCGAGATTCGGATTGAGTCGCCCCCTTGCGGCTTCCTCCTTGTCCGCACTTGAATGAAAGACGGTTGTGGGAAACTCATTCCAAAGCGTACGACTCACCATAATTAATTTCGCCTGAAAGTAGTTCCATATTTCGTTGTAGCGGTCTCTATCAATAGAAGAGGGCGAACTACCCTCAAATAGGAAATTAATGGCCTCCTCGACTTGACGGATAATGTCGGCCATATAAAAGCCCCAAGATGGCACGGATTCTGGCGGTAAGGTCGCATACGAGAAAGTGTTTGTAAGCATCTCAACAAAAATCCCTAACTTGTTGGAATCCTTTCCCCTATTCGCCATCATTAAGACAAGATTTTCTCTTTCAATGGCGCTCTTTAATTCCTCAATGGAATAAAGTGGAGGCTCGGGATCCTTTGCACGAGCAAGTTCCGTATTCACGTTGGAGTCTGGCAATAATGAAATAAGCGCGTCGGCTGCCTTCATCTTTTCGCGATAGTCTTTTATGTCTGCGATGCGGGCCCTTTCTCTTCGAAGTTCAGGAAGAGCCGCCGCGGCATATCGCGACAATTTCAGATCAATGATTTGAACCGAGTAAAGAGTGTAGAGCGTTACATGTGCGCCTATAATTTTATCCCAGCCGTGTTCGGCCGTGATGTACGGGCTGATATCTTCAAAGGCCATTTCATATTCAAAGGTTCCTCGAAGAGCGGCGAGATCTTCGCGTATATCAGGAGCAAACGTTTCCTTCTGGCCCATTAAATTAAGGGCCTGCCAAACCATCTTGGCCTCCGCGACGAGACTTTTCCGGCGGCGAAGTAAATCGTTTTGAGCCTCATCGACAATACGCGTGACCGCCTGATAATCTTTAGAATCTCTTAGCGTCTCCGCACTGCGGACAAACGATCGGACTTTGTCTTCTTCTTGTAACATAGTCGAGATATATGCCAAACGTGCCAGAGCGGAAAGTCCAATCGCCTTTTTAGCCAACAGCGCGCTCTCCCCCATATCCGCATCAGATAAATCTATCTTAGATTCCAAAAGTGTAAGACGCTGCCATTGGGCCTCAATTTCGATATAAAGGCCTTTTAGTTCTGCAATTTGCGGTAGAAAAAAAGTTCTATCGGTCTGACCCCTCAAAATGTCCGTGACTGTCTGAATGTGGTTATGGAAGCGGCGGCGTCGGGATAATGCATCGAGCGTGACTTTCGAGTCGATCCCATCAGGAGCGATTCGAGCAGGGGTCAATAAATCTAAGGCTGTATGGCGAGCATGTGCCAACGTATCACTAATGAGATGACGTACGAAAAGGTCCGGGCAATGGGCGGTGAGTATCTCGTTAAAAGAGGCTTGTTGTGTGGCCCAGAGAAGATTAACTTCGCGAGCTGCTTCCGAACTTCTTCCAAGTTCGGCAATCTCGTTGAGAAAACTCGATAATGTTTCAACCATCTCATCTTGATAGGCAGAACCCATTTGAGTTTGAGGCGCGACACCTTCGCGAACCGGTCTAAAAGGCAACGATAAAACTGTGAAAGTGTGGCGGACGAGCCATTTCGCGGACTCTACTTCTATTGAATCTCCATGGGACGCGCTTTCTGAAATGAGCCAAATGGGAGGTGTTTGGACCCGACGGCGTGCCTTCACCGCCGCGAAGTCGCCTTCCACAAGGTAAGCGATGATGTGAGCCGTGCGTTCACTGACCCGGCGTTCAGCCTTGATTTGCCTTGTGGGCTTGAGAGGAGTTGAATTGGGAAATGCAAGCGTGAACCGGACACGGGCCGGATCTTCCATATTATGAACTGAGAAAAACATTCCATTTCGCAGGGCTGCACTTCGTGCTTCTTTAAGTCCTAGCCCATAATGCCCGGGCCGACTTTGTCCGATCGCCCATTCCCAAATTATGAGCAGTTTGTCAGGGTCAATTCGTCCTTCATTTTCCATATGCACTATCGTTCTCTCTTTTGTCTTTTCCACGCGGACGCCAATTTGAACGACGTCCCCAGAACCGTAGACACTCGCATTCCCTGTGTAATTTCCAAAAATGGCAAAAGAGTCCCAAAAATCAATTGGCAAATCAATATCCGAACCCAGATCAAAATTGAAATGAACAGGTTTGCCTGGTGCTTCTTGATCCTGTCCTACATTTCGATTAGCGGATTCTTCCGCGATATGGCAAATTGTTTTTAGAGAGGTGGTTCCGGAAAGAGGTTTCTCCGTCAGAACGCTAAGACGCTGCTGAAACATTGATCGCAACAGATAGCCATAATGGCGCGCTGCACGTTTTTCGTGACGTACAACTTTGGCTGCAGCACGGGCTTCTGGAGAAAATTCTTTAAGAGGTCCTTGTTTACGGCTAAGCTGCGAAAGTTCTTCGCGCGCTATGGCGTCAAACTGAAAAAGTAATTTGATCGCCTTTTCATACAACACGGTTAACCCGTCAAACCCTATCGCATTGACACGGCCCAATCGGAGGTATCGGGAGACTTGAAGTTCTCCCGAAATGAGTTCCACGTAGTCATGAGAGGCATGGGCGTGAATCACATGATTGAGGTTGTTTAAGAGTGTGATTGCGTATGTCTGAAGCCAAGAGATGCTACTCAGAAAATGGTAGATGGATCTTGGGGACATCGCAAAAGGGGCGCTGGATCGATGACCCCCTGATAACAAAACAATCATGGCGTTGGATAACCGAGCGCGCGCCGATTGGCGGTACTTCGTTACCTGCGCTCGTAGCCGGGCTTGCACCTTCTCGGCGTTCTGACCCTTAACGACGACAGCCAGTCGTTCGGATAATGCCAAATGCAATTGGGTGAGACATTCCCAAAAATATTCATTACTCAAAAGATGGCGGTCGAAATAATAGACGGGTCTAGACACTTCATAATAAGAGGCCGATTGACCCAGCGCCTCGTTGAGTCCAGGAATAAAAATAAATTGTATTGGCGAATCATTAGGCTGAACCGCTTTTAGCTCGTTGCGTTCTGACGGCGTCAAAAGAGCAATCACGGACTGAAGTTGAATGAGCTCCTCATCAGTGAGCGGATCAATCGACGAAGGGAGCGGCTCTCCCTCGTCATTTTCAAACGACTCCCGCAATGCGGCGGTCGATCGCCTTTTCAAAATAATTGGAACGAAGGCGCCCTGCGCCATTCGATCTTTAATGACGCCGGCCAATGGTTGGTTAGTGAAAAGGCCATTCCCCTTCGCCGGGAAATGCTCGACAACGTAGATGTGCGCACGCGGAGCGGCCGGCGCCGAAATTAAGGCAGGAATGGGTCCCAACGCTTGCTGTGCGAAAAGATCCTGAGTCGGCAAAGTCGTGACTCTTTCGGGCAAATCTCTGGCCATAGACAACGAAGGACAAATAAGACTACCACTAATGATTAATGACAAAATGTTACGCATGGGTAATACTTACAAGGATACTGAACGAATATTACGCGATTGTTACACAGAAAAGTGACTTGGGTAGGTTACTTAGAGCAATAGGAGCATCGCGTAAATTGAAGTAAGCAGGAGCGACAGCGCTGAATTCCAGATCGTTTAAGAAATTCCCGCGTATCTTCTTGGCCGAGGATGGCAAAGACGGCGTCATTCATCAGCGTCTCTGTGCGGCCGCTATCCACTCTCACTAACACCAATGTCGGTTTGATCTCGACAATCTGATGTTCTAAAACGGTTGTCACTTTAACACCGGCGGTCGTGAGCGCCGCGACGGCCGCTTTGGCATCCGCGCCCTCTCCGACGACCAAGCAATTTTTCCCAACGAATGCACTCGGATCGACCAAGCGCTGATACACCTTCGCCAAACCCGAGCCAGGAACAATCAGTGGACGATGGTAACCGGTTCGTCCGATGGCCAGTACCACGGCCCGTGCGACGAGACTGGGATGGTCCCGGAGCATGACTTCAATCACGTCGCCGCGTTTACGAACCTTTTCCACGACGGCCAAAGTCACCACCATATCCTTCGTTTGATAACGCAATTCGTCTAAAAGTGCCTCTTTGGTTTCACTCGAAATTTTAAGCCCACCGATGGGCCGGAGGTCTAACGGGTCCGGCGTGACTTTAGTATTAGGGGGGTAGTTCATAACAGTCGAGAAGGGTTCATCGCCATCCAGGATCTTATAGGAGAGACCTAACGCTTTCGCTTCCCGCGCCGCCGACAATCCGGCAATGCCGGCGCCCACAATCACGACATCAAGAACGGCGTTGCTGGTTTCTAGTTGCTGGTTTCTAGTTTCCTCAGGTTTGGATGAACCAGAAACAAGAAACTCGGAACTAGAAACGATGTTCCGTATGACGTTGGTTCCGCTATCAGCAGCGAGTTTAAGAAGAGGCTTTTCGGTGAGATCACCGACGATATAAACGCCCGGGATGTTGGTCTCTCCATTCTTGCGGAGGTTCCACATTACAGGTGTGCTCTGCGGTGCTGATCATTCACAGACCAATCGTAGGAATAGACGGCATGGTCAAAATCACTGGCCAACAGGCGCGTAAGTGGTTCGGCATCGCCACGCTTGTCGGGCGAAAGCTCTTGACTCAGATACTGAGCTACCCCTCCGGCATCCTCAAAGTCTTTCGCATACCATTTCAACGCGCTCGAGAGCTTTAACTTCCCATCGGACATGGCGACATGCTCGGACGCGTTCACATAGAGTTTGGAGTCGTTATAAAGAAGATCTTCCAATGTTTCGGCGGTGCAGGCAGTCGAACGCAGACGTGGGCCGCTGAGGGTTCCATCTGCCAAGGCGAAGTCCGCGCGGAAGTCTGGCTTTGAAATGGTTAAACCCTCGATCGGCCCCTGTTTATTGTCAGGGTTAAAGGTTCCACGAATAATTCGAAAACGAATGTCGTTGAGCGTCAGATTTCGCCCCGCAATTTTGAATGGTTGGTTGAAAAGCTCAAAGTCTTCACTAACCTTCCTGAGCTGGGGCTTCTGTGCGACCAGGTAAAGGACTCGGGCATTGAAGGCATTGATCCAAAAAGCGAGCGCTTCGGAGTTCGACCAGCCGGCTAAATCGGCGTCAGCCATTCGTTCAAAATAGCTATCCAACGCCGATAAACTATTCAGTTGGATGGACTCGTAATTCACGCGACCCTGGTCGTCTACATAGTGGCTGAGAATAGTGTCTAAAACGCTGTGATCGAAGAGCGACGCTGAGGCAAAGGATGGGATTATGACCAAACAGGATAAGATAATAAAGGGAACTCTGAATCGCATTATCGGTTAAGTGTAATATATCTATAAGGAAGCCCTCGTGAAGAAACACCTCCTTTTACTCTCGATCATAACCCTGCCATTATGGGGCGCCGTTGAACAGGCGCCTCAATCCTTGTCGCTTGCCCAAGCGATTGAACTCGCCATTCAAAACAATTTGTCGAGTAAACTGGCTAAAGCCTCCTCTGAGCAGGCGCGTGGCCAAGCGCTTGAGCTCGCCGCCGGACTTTTGCCCAAAATTACGGGCTACGTTCAACAAACGCATGTGTTCAGATTCAATTTGGAATCTCAGGGATTTCCCAGCAATGGCCCGTTCAATCCGCTGCTTGGACCTTACAACTCGTTTGATGCCCGCATTCAAGTCGTGCAAAACTTGCTCGATGTGAATGCTTTGTGGCTGAATCAGCTCGGGAAAGCCAATCGACGCATTGCTGACCTTCAAGAACGCTTGGCCCGCGAGCAGGTCGCGACGGCAACCGCCTTAACCTATTTGGAAGCGCAGCGATCGCAACGTGCCGTGAATGCCGCGGCTGCCGAGCTAAAGCTTTCAGAAGGTTTGTTTAAACTCGCAGGTGATCAGCACCGCGCGGGAATTTCGACCGGGGTCGACGTGGCGCGAGCCGAAACGAGCGCTGCGCAGGAAAAACTCCGGCTGATTCGAGCGCAGGTCTCTGCCCAAAACGCCGATCTAAGGCTGAAGCGTGTGATCGGACTTGCGTTGCAGACGCCGATCCTCTTGCCAGATGTCCCGCGAGACGCGGTCAGCGATCTTCTTTCGGAAGACAAAGCCATTAGCGTGGCGACCCATGATCGGGTGGAACTTCAGTTGAGCGCGGAGCGAGCCAACGCAGCACGCTACACCGCGAAATCCGCTGAGGCGGAAAACTGGCCGACAATCAAGGCGCTCGGGGACTATGGGCACAGTGGCGTGACGCCGTCGCACACCGCGCGCACCGGCAGTATTGGGGGCCGATTGGATCTACCCATTTTTGCTGGCGGCTCGACACGAGGAAAAATCATTGAAGCGGAAGCCAAACGTCGCGATGAAGACGACCGATTTCGCGATATGCAGAACCAAGTGGAAGAAGACGTTCGACTTTCGCTGCAGACACTCGTGGCAGAGATGGAAGAAACCCGCACGGCCGATAAAGCAGTGGATCTGGCCAAAAAAGAACTCACGATGGCACGCGACCGATTTTCTGCCGGCGTGGGGGACAACATCCAATTGCTCACTGCGCAAACCGCGCTTGACCGGGCATTCGATGATCAAGTCGATGCCTTTGCCCGCTACGATACGGCCCGAGTGAACTTGGCGACAGCCTTAGGGCACACGACCGAATTTAAATAACCGAAGAGAGAACTCTAATGCCTGAAGATAAAAAAACATTGTTCAAACGGATCGGATTCATCGGCCTGCCCTTACTCGTACTTCTTATAGTCCTTTTCTATTGGCACGCTTCGAAGGTGGAGTCGACCGACGACGCTTTCATTGAAGCCCACATTGTGCCGATCAGCTCACGCGTGGCCGGTTCCGTCCAGGCAGTTCATGTAAAGGATAACCAGCTCGTGCAGGTGGGGGAGGCATTAGCGGAAATTGATCCCCGCGATTACGAAGCCAAGCTTGCGCAGCAGCGCGCCAAAGCGAACGCGTCGGAAGCTGAAGCCAAACGGGCCAACGCCGATGCCCAGCGCTACGAGCAAATCTTTAAGCAGGACGAAATTTCACAACAGCAACTCGATAACGCCAAGGCGGCTGCCGCGACATCGCAAGCAACCTACGAAAAAGAATTAGCGGCGCTGAAGCAGGACGAACTGAATCTTTCTTACACGAAACTCACTGCTCCAGAGGCGGGACTCGTCACACGCAAAGGGATCGAGCAAGGCGCTTATGTGCAAGTGGGCCAAACACTTCTGTCAATTGTTCCTGAAGAAGTGTGGGTGGTGGCCAATTTTAAGGAAACGCAGCTCACGCACGTGCGT
>JAYWEN010000423.1:0-5522 GCA_043779245.1 Elusimicrobiota bacterium
CTAAAATGGTCCACATGGAGTCCACCGAAATCAACACGCACTTAACGGAGGCACGTCTTTACGAGTCGCAGATTTTACCATCGGCACAAAGCGCCCTACGGATTACGCGGCAGCAATACGCCTCTGGCCAAACCGACTTCGTGCGCTTTCTGGAAGCGTTTCGAACGTGGATTCAAACAAACAATGAATATCAAGAACAGCTGTATCATTACGGGGAGCATTGGAGTGAGCTCTCTCTCTGGGTCGGCGTTCCAGTTGAAAAAACGAAAGAGGCGTTGGACCAAAATGAAGTGATGCCGATGGAGACAAAACATGACTAATCGATTTTGCCAGGGCGCACCCCGCTCACAACGCGGGGCCAGCGCTATACAAAGGCGCAGGCTGCGGTGCGCCCCTACATTTCTGTTGGGTTTCCTATGGCTTGGGCTTCCCGCTTGTTCCAAATCCTCGTCGTCCTCGTCGGTTGCGGCGGCTAAAACGGGCTATCACTGCCCCATGCACCCACAATATCATTCTGAAAAACCGGGGGATTGCCCTATCTGTCAGATGAAGCTCATTGCCGATGAAGAAGCGGCTCCGGCGAAGGCGGAACACAAAATTGTGCATTACCGCAATCCCATGGATGCGCGCGTGACGTCACCCACACCGATGAAAGATCCAATGGGCATGGATTATGTCCCGGTATATGCCGATGAAATGACATCGGGTTCCGTAACGGGTCAGGCTAACGTTCAAGTGTCGGGCGGAAGAGAACAGCTCATCGGCGTTAAATTAGCGCGGGCCGAAGTACGAGACCTCTTTGATAGTGTGCGGGCTTCAGCGAAAGTGGCCTACGACCCCGGCCTTTACAGCGCCATTCTTGAGCATCGCGAAGCCGTTTCCGCTTTGCAGAAAGGACGCGATTCGGGATCGGCCGAATTCGCGGCCGAAGCCAAATCGACTGTGCAAGCATCCAGATTACGCCTGCGGCAGATGGGGCTCTCTGACGATCAAATCGATCAAGCCGGCGAAGCGGGCTACGATCCATCAAACCTGCTCGTTGGAAGAGCAGGCGGCAAAATCTGGGTCTACATTGATCTCTACGATTATGAAGCGCGTCTCGTAAAACCGGGCCAAAAAGCCGTCTTTGAATCCACTTCCTTCCAAGGCCGTCATTTTGAGGGCATCGTGCGATCGGTGGATCAGGTGGTCAACGCAGAAACCCGCACGCTGCGGGCACGAGCAGAAGTTCCGAACCCGAATGGCGAACTCAAGCCCGATATGTATTTAAGCGCCATCGTGTATGCGCCTGTCGGCAAAAAACTGGCCATTCCGGATACCGCGGTCTTGGATACGGGAGCGCGACAACTGGTGTATGTTTCTAAGGAAGCGGGCCATTATGAACCGCGCGAAGTGAAGCTCGGTCGCGAAGCCGGCGGCTACTACGAGGTGATCTCCGGCCTCACGGAAGGCGAGCAGGTGGTGAGCTCGGCTAACTTCTTTATTGATTCCGAATCCAAGATTAGGGCGGCGGCGCAATGAGCAGGCGAACCCTCATCCGGCCTCCGGCCACCTTCTCCCTCAACAGGGAGAAGGAAATGATGTTCCCCCCTCTCCCTACTGAGGGAGAGGGTTGGGGTGAGGGTTTATGATTGAACGCATTATTGAGTGGTCGGCTAAAAACAAATACCTCGTCGCGCTCTTGACGCTGGTGGCGCTGGCGGGGTCTGTCTATTGCATGAAACGTATTTCGCTTGATGCGATCCCCGATCTGTCCGACACGCAGGTCATCATTTACTCCCGCTGGGACCGCAGTCCTGACATCATCGAGGATCAAGTCACCTATCCAATTGTGAGCGCCATGCTCGGCGCGCCCAAAGTCAAAGCCATCCGCGGATTTTCCGATTTCGGGTACTCGTACGTTTACATCATCTTTCAAGATGGAACCGATCTTTATTGGGCGCGCAGTCGCGTCCTGGAATATCTCTCCAAAATTCAAGCACGACTCCCCGAAGGGGTTCGCACCGAGCTCGGCCCCGATGCGACCGGAGTGGGCTGGATCTATCAATATGCGCTCGTCGACAAATCCGGGCAACATGATTTAGCTGAACTGCGCAGCTTTCAAGATTGGACGCTTCGTTACTGGCTGCAGTCGGTGCCCGGCGTGGCGGAAGTCGCATCGATCGGCGGTTTCCAAAAGCAATATCAAGTCAATGTGGATCCCAACGCGCTTCTCGCTTACAAGATCCCTCTGACCAAAGTCATTGAGGCCGTACGCGACGGCAACAATGATGTCGGCGGTCGCTTGGTGGAATTCTCCGGCGCTGAATACATGATTCGCGGCCGCGGGTATGCCAAGTCCATCGACGATATTGAAAACATCGCGATTGGCCGGAGCGCAGGCGGAACACCGGTGCTCATTAAGAATGTGGCGCACGTGGCTCTCGGTCCCGACATTCGGCGAGGGGTTGTGGACTTGGATGGCATGGGCGACACCGCAGGAGGCATCGTCGTCATGCGGCAAGGCGAGAACGCATTGAACGTGATCGAGCGCATCAAAGAACGCATCCACGAAGTGACTCCGTCTCTTCCAGCCGGAATGGAAATCGTACCCACCTACGATCGGTCCGAGCTCATCAAACATTCCATTCACACCCTCAAGCACGAGCTCGTCGTGGAAATGATCATCGTGAGTCTCGTTATCTTGCTCTTCCTTTGGCATTTCCCATCAGCTGTGATTCCGATTGTCACGATTCCCATTTCCGTCGCGCTCGCCTTTATCCCGATGTATTACATGGGACTCACGTCCAACATCATGTCGCTCGCAGGCATCGCGATATCCATCGGCGTACTTGTCGACGGAGCAATCGTGGAAGTCGAGAACGCTTACAAGCGCCTTGAGGAATGGAATGCCGCCGGACGTCCCGGAGATTTTCACCTCGTACGACTGCAAGCGCTCAAAGAAGTGGGCCCTTCCGTTTTCTTCTCACTGCTCGTGATTGCGGTCGCATTCATGCCGATCTTCACGCTCGTCGATCAAGAGGGTCGCCTGTTCAAGCCCCTCGCCTATTCGAAGAATTTGGCGATGGCGATCGCTGCGATCCTGGCTATTACGCTCGACCCCGCCATCCGAATGATGTTCACACGCATGGACTTTGTTCACTGGAAACCGACGTGGCTATCCAATATCGTGAACCACCTCACCGTTGGGCATTATTATCCCGAGGAAAAGCATCCCATCTCCAAGCGCCTTTTCCGCGTGTACGAGCCCGTCTGCCGCTGGACACTCGCGCATCGTAAAACAACGATAGGCATCGCGCTGGCACTTGTCCTCTCTGCCATCCCAGCCTATTGGATGCTCGGCTCAGAATTCATGCCGCCGCTCGATGAAGGAAGCCTTTTGTTTATGCCGACGACTCTTCCCGGGTTATCGGTGAGCCAAGCGCAAGAACTCATGCAGACGCAGGACAAAATATTAAAGGGCTTTCCAGAAGTAGAAAAGGTCTTCGGCAAAGCCGGCCGCGCCGAAACCGCTACAGACCCCGCCCCCTTTTCCATGATGGAAACGACGGTACTTCTGAAGCCCACGTCGCAGTGGCGCAAGGGAATCACCAAGGACGCGCTCATCGAGGAAATGAACAAAGCGCTCAAATTCCCGGGCGTGACGAATGCTTGGACCATGCCGATCAAAAATCGTCTCGACATGCTTTCGACCGGGATCAGGACACCGGTCGGCATTAAAATTCTGGGCGCCGATCTCACCACGATTGAAAAGATTGGCACGCAGCTCGAAGGAATCCTCAAGGATGTTCCAGGCACTCGCAGCGTGTTTGCCGAGCGAACCGCCGGAGGCTATTTTCTTGATTTCAATTTACGACGGGAGCGGTTAGCCCGTTACGGACTCAGCATCAAAGACGCCGAAGAGATCATCATGTCGGCGATCGGCGGCGAACCGGTCACGACCACCGTTGAAGGGCGGGAGCGATACACCGTCAGCGTTCGCTATGCGCGCGAGCTGCGTGATAATCTTCCTAAGCTGAAACGCGTGCTTGTTCCCACGATGTCGGGAGCTCAGATTCCACTCGCCGAATTGGCGGACATCGAATTGAAACTCGGCCCGGCCATGATTCGTGATGAGAATGGACTCCTGGCGGGTTACGTGTACGTCGACATGGCAGGTCGCGACATCGGAAGTTATGTGACCGACGCCAAGCGTCTTGTGGGTGAAAAACTCAAGCTGCCCGAAAGCTATTCGCTCTTGTGGAGCGGCCAGTACGAAAACATGCTGCGTGTCCGAGAGCGATTGAAAATCGTTCTCCCCGTCACTCTCTTCTTAATTTTTATGCTGCTCTACATGAACACGAAGTCGACCACAAAAGCCGCGATCGTGATGCTTGCGGTTCCATTCTCGCTTGTGGGAGCGGTGTGGTATCTCTACTTTCTGGGATACAACATCTCGATTGCCGTATGGGTGGGAATGATCGCGCTGATGGGTTTGGATGCCGAGACGGGAGTCTTCATGCTTTTGTTTTTGGATCTGTCTTATAACCAAGCCGTCAAAGACGGCAAAATGAACACTGAAGAAGACCTCACCGAAGCCATCATCCACGGCGCCGTCAAACGCGTCCGCCCCAAAATGATGACCGTCTGCGCCGCGTTCATGGGACTAGTCCCCATCATGCTCTCCTCAGGCTCCGGCGCCGACATGATGAAACGCGTCGCCGCCCCTATGGTCGGCGGCCTCCTCACCAGCTTCTTACTCGAGCTCCTCGTCTACCCCCCCGTCTACGCCATCTGGAAACGCCGCTCGCTATAAAAGAGAGGGATTTATTGGCCCTCCTTATTCCTCCCCAACTTGAAGTCACAATTTGTGACTTCAAGTTTTGCCATTCATAAACACTGAGCTGAAACATGAAATCATTCGGAAATCGTTCTAGATTTCGTTTTACCGACTGCATCAAGACTTTAACCTCAACCCCATACAGGACAGCTAAGTCCATGCTCAACATTACTTGTTTCCCACGCATTCGATAGATACGACTCTCAACAGAACTGGCTTGAACTTGTTTGTTCATATACGCCTCCTCTATTCTTAGAGGTCAAAACCACAAAAATATTCGTTTTTCTCTAGCAGACGGGATTACCCCCAATTTACGCCCTCTGGAAACGCCGAGCACTGCCATAGGCCCACTACTGATCAGGTTTTGGAACGAAATCCGATAGCTTTTCGACGTGGTAGGGTAGGATCCACCAAGGCTTTGATGGCATTTAGAATGGACAAGATCTTCCCGTCCTGAGTGTCCATCCGAAGCTCCAATTCGTGGAGCTTCTCTGCAATATCCTTATGTTGCGACAGATATTTTCTTAATCCTACGAATGCTCTCATGATCGCGATGTTCACCAAAGCCGCACGCTCGCTTTTGAGAACACTGGAGAGCATCGACACCCCCTGCTCAGTAAACACATATGGAAGGTAACGTCGACCTCCTCGCCCTAGATGAAGAGTTTCGTTTGAGGTGCCAAATTGGCACCTCATAGAGTCG
>JAYWEN010000424.1:0-4187 GCA_043779245.1 Elusimicrobiota bacterium
TCCTTCAAGCGCGCTGACGGTCTGAAAGTGGTGACGTTTGACCAACATCGGGAACAACTCGATCTCAATCTTCCCCTTCGCCGAGCGCTTTGTGAATCAGGCGACATTGTCACGTTTAAAGATCGACCCATTCATATCGCGAGCTGGGCGGAACGCTTTCTCTTTTCAAAGGAACAGCTCGATCTGCCTCTCAATCGGCTTTCCGGAGGGGAACAGTCTCGCGTCTTGATCGCGCGCCTGATGGTTCGTTCGGCGGACGTTTTATTGCTCGATGAACCCACCAACGATTTAGATATCAATTCTTTAGAAATTCTCGAATCCAGCATGATAGATTTTTCAGGGGCGCTAGTTCTGGTCACGCATGATCGATACCTTCTCGACCGCGTAAGCCGGCGGCTCCTGTCCTTTGATGGACAAGGGAATGCTCGTTTTTACGCGGACTTGAACCAATGGGAAGAGGCACAAGAGGAATCGCCCGAAGAGTCGAGCGCTTTTGTGCCAGATATGAAAACAATTACTCCGCCTGAACCTGAGAAAAAAACCAAGCTGGGTCTGTCAGCCAAAGAAGCCAAAGAACTCAAACAGATCGAAGCCAATCTCCGAGCGTTAGAATCCAAGCGCGTCCAGGCGCAAGCGGCGCTGGAAGATCCCCAGATTGCAACCCATTCCTCGGAGCTTTTGGTGAGACAAGAGACGTTGGACCGGATTCTCGCCGAACAGGATACCTTGATGAAGCGTTGGGAAGAATTGGAGTCGCTCCGATAAAAAACGCAAAACACTCCTGGATTTCCATCTTTGGGCCTGGTCTTATCACGGGCGCTTCCGACGATGATCCAAGCGGGATCGCCACCTACTCGCAGGCCGGGGCACAATTTGGGTTTGGGATGCTTTGGTCGATGCTCTTTACTTATCCGCTGATGGGGGGCATCCAGGAAATTAGCGCTTCAATCGGCCGGGTGACGGGACATGGGCTCGCCGGGAACATGCGCAAACACTATCCTCGCGGGATTCTCTACGTCCTGGTGGGGTTGCTCTTCGTCGCCAATACACTTAATTTAGGGGCGGACATTGGCGCTATGGGATCCTGCGTCGCACTTCTTTTTGGAGGTCATGCCGTGTGGTATACGGCCTTCTTTGCGGGTGTGTCAGTGCTGCTTGAAATTTTCGTTCCATACACGCGCTATGTCAATATTCTGAAATGGCTCACGCTTGTTCTTTTTTCTTATGTGTTGACCGTTCTTATTGTGCATGTGCCGTGGATGCACGCCCTGAGAGATACAGTGATTCCCCATGTGTCCTTGAACGCCAGCTATCTCACTTCGCTGACGGCGATTCTCGGAACTACGATTAGTCCGTATCTAATGTTCTGGCAGGCCTCGGAAGAATCGGAAGAGATCTCTGTGCACTCTAGCGAGCACCCTCTTAAGAAGCGTCCCGAGCAAGCTCCGACTCAACTCAAGAGAATCCGGGTGGACACCTATTTTGGAATGGCCGTATCAAACCTGGTCGCCTTTTTTATTATCCTTGCGACAGCCGTCACCTTGCATGTACACGGTGTGACGACGATCGAAACGGCTGAACAGGCTGCCTCGGCCCTCAAGCCCGCCGCGGGCCAGTTGGCTTTTCTTCTTTTCACTTTAGGAATTATTGGGACGGGACTTCTGGCTGTTCCGGTTCTCGCAGGTTCGGCAGGCTATGCCGTGGGAGAATCATTGGGATGGCAAATCGGTCTGGAAAAAAAGCCTCAACAAGCCAGAGCCTTCTATTCGGTTATCGCGTTGTCAACCTCACTTGGCTTTGCCATGAATTTGCTTCACTATAATCCGATGCGCGCTCTTTTTTGGTGTGCCGTTATCAATGGAGTGGTGTCAGTTCCGATATTGGCCATCATGATACTCATGGCAAGCCAGCCATCGATCATGGGGGAATTTGTAATCGGTCGTTATCTTCGAGTCGTGGGTTGGATCACAACAGGTGTGATGGCCGTGGCCGCCGCGGGAGCTCTTCTTGCGTTCAGGAAGTAGCTCCCGCACCCGTTACTAATTTATGGTTTCACCGCGGGTTCAGACATTTTGTCTGCTTCTTCATGCATCTTACGCTTGGCTCGGTGCCCCGCATGTTTAGTCTTACGAATACCTTTGTGAACGCCGTTATCTACATGGTTTAAGGCGCGGTTTCCTGCATCCTGAGTTTTCTGTATGGCCCCGGGGGCCGAATTTGGCTGGTTGGTGTCATAATTCCGGTCAGACGCGTTGGTGTCCGGATTGCCCATCGACGGTGAAGGATCGGCTAAGGAAACAGCAGTGGCGAGCATCACCATCGCGCAGGCACTTTGAACGGTACGTACGACTCGAGACGTTTTCATGAGTTCCTCCTAGAGTAGATTTGAATAGTAAGAGTCTCGCGCATCACACGGAGTTACATTGAATTTGATTGTAACCAACTTCCTTCTATATACATCCAATTAGTACCCCGTGAACTCTGTAATCCCTATCACCAAACCTTGCCATCTCCTCATTGTCGAAGACGAGGACTTTGTGGCGACAGGTATCCTTAGGAAGCTCAAGCGCTTAGGTTTTGAACATTGTGATCGTGTCTCTTCTGGTGAAGAGGCGCTCGAATACGTGCGTCAAACACGACCTGATTTGGTGGTGATGGATATGGGCCTTGGCGGGAAACTCGATGGGGTCGAGACGGCTCAAGCATTGCGCGATCAGTACAAAATGCCTTCGGTTTTTTTGACCGGCAACTCTAGTTACGGGATGCTTCAAAAGGCCAAACTAACTCATCCCTTGGGCTATTTGATTAAGCCGCCCGAGGATGATGACTTGTGCCGGACACTTGAGCTTGCCTTGCAGAATGCACGAATGGAGCAAGCACTTCAGGCGTCTGAGTTGGCTCTTCAGGAATTAAACCGACATTTGGAACAGCGTGTGGATGAGCGTACGAAGGAACTCGTGGGGGCCAAAGAAAAAATTGAAGCCACGCTTAGGGAAAAGGAAGTGCTCTTTCAGGAAGTGCATCATCGCGTCAAAAATAATTTGCAGATCATTTCCAGTCTGTTACGCATGCAGTCCGAAACCGTGCATCACGAGAAGGCCATCGACGCCCTTCGCGAAAGTCAAGCGCGCGTCAAATCGATGGCGCTCATTCACGAATGCCTTTATCAATCCAAAGAGCTGAGTGAAGTCAGCTTCAAAAACTATTTACTTAAATTAGCCCAAAGCCTTAAGACGCTCTATGGCATAGCACCGAATGGGATGCCCATTTTTGAGCTTAAGATTGATGATATTCAAATGGATCTAGATACGGCGATTCCCTGCGGACTCATCGTAACCGAGGTCATTACTAACGCTCTAAAGCATGCGTTCAAGGACCGTGACAAGGGAAGCCTGCGGATCGATTTCAGAACTAACAATGCTGGTGGGGCGTTACTTGAAATCCGAGATGACGGTATTGGAATTGCCGATGACGCTTTTACGGCCTCTGAAACCGGAGGAATGGGATACAAGATTATTACAGCGCTCTGTAAACAAATTCAAGCCAACGGCTCTTATCATCGCAATGCGGAGGGGGGGACGACTTTTACTCTCTCCATACCGAAACTTTCTTCAGCTTCCGTGACTCGCGTCGCTTAAATTGCCTCCCTTTTTGATCTGGCAGCTAGTGGCCGTCAAGGGCGCGGCCAACGTGCATCGGTTCGATCCCACGCTGCTCAAAAAATCTGAAGATCAAGTCGCTTCCTTTTGGCCGCCCAACGCTTTCTGTGTTGTAGATGGCGGGATTAAAGATTATCCGCTGCCGGACTGCCTTTGGAACAACGAGAGTCGGTTATTTATCTCAGAAAGGCTGAAGCGCGCTCTCGAAGAAGCCCTTGTGACCGATGTGGAATATCTTCCGCTCAAAGTGATCGATCGCACCGGAAAGGTGCTCGATGCCCGGTACTTTTTGATCCATTTTCGAAATGCCCCGGATTGTTTGGATTTGGACGGAGGCCGTGCTGTCCGTAGCCGAGCCATTCCTTCAAAAGCCGAGAGCCTAGAGCGTTTGGTTTTTAAATCCGAACCCCAGCGCGCACTTTTTCGGCCTAGCACCTACAACAAAGTGACGCTTGTGAGTTGGAGTCTGGCTGAGCGAATCGCTGAGATCGGATTTTCGGGTATGCGGTTTATGGGTCTTTTTGATTT
>JAYWEN010000425.1:0-8586 GCA_043779245.1 Elusimicrobiota bacterium
TTGCGAGAGCTGATACATGCCGCGGTCAGGGTTAAAAGAAACTGACACGGTCGAGTGCGATTCCCGTTCACCCATTCCGGTCCCTGCCTTGTCTTCAGAAAGTTTCATCGCACTCTGAACGACCTCGCTTCTAATCCGTCTCTGTGGAATCCCTTGCAGATAGTTTTCTGAACCCGCTACGGAAAGGGCCGCCGCGGAATCGTTCCTGGAGTAAACATACTGAGGATGTTCTCTGAAATAAGCGTCCAATTCCTGCTGGTTCCAAAAGAACGCCGCGCCGATGACGCCGCAATTAGCCGCTAAGTCCCGATCCAGCTGTTTGCCCCGCCACTTGGCATAGGATCTGTGTTTGGGGGTGAAGAAAAAACGCCGCGCTTCCCCGCCATTGACCTGCCAGCCGCGAATCGTAACGAAGCTCTGGGGTGGAATGAGCCACGTGTCTCCGTCGGAAATACCGCTCGGTTTACCGGAGATCGAGTTAATTCCGTCAACGGTCAAATTGACGGCGACACGGACCGGCAAAGGATTGTAAAGTCGAACAGCGTAGCGCTCATCTTTCTGAGCGGTGACAAAGGGTCGGCTGTTCCAAAAGTTTTCCGCCTTGACACCTTCCAGATCACTGATCACCTCGGCTCGAAAGCCGTACGTAGGCCGCGAAACGTCACAGCGCTCCGTGCCATCCTGAATAATAATTTGACGGGTTTCTACCGGCATAGTTTGGTATGCAGCCTGCACAGACTTAAGGGGTAAAAGAAGTAAAACTACGAGACATCGAGACAAGGTTTTCATACGATCCTCCATAAGGTGAATGCCACGTCTCTCCTTCGATGCCCGTTTTTGCAAAAAGTTCCATGCCATACTAAAACTGGAACTTCCTTAATGCGCGGGTGTCCAACGTGGTAGATCCTCAAGAGTTTGAAGCCATGATGAGGGCCCAGGGCCCCAAAATTTATACCTTGGCCGCGCGTTTATCTAAAAACGGGACCGCGGGACAAGATCTGGCCCAAGAGACGTTCATCAAGGCCTACGAGCATTGGGATAAATTCAGGGGCGAGTCTGACGTATCCACCTGGCTCTACCGCATTTGCGTCAATGGCTGGAAGAACCGCGTACGCTATGAAAAGCGCCGTTCGTTTTGGAAGCATTTTTCGCTGGATGATCGCGATGAGGACAGCGATGAACCGGAGCGCCAGCTGGATTCGGGGGAGGTTCCCATCGATCAAACCATTCAAAAATCCGATGAACTTCGCGCCCTTCACGTGGTATTGAAAAAAATGAAGCCAGACGACCGCGCGATACTCGTGTTGTTTGAAATGGAAGAGCGCTCCTATGAGGAAATCGCACAGCTGCTGGATGTTCCAATGGGAACCGTTCGATCGCGTCTGGCGCGCAGCCGCGACAAACTGCGCCAATTGTTGGAAAATGAAATGAAGAAACCTTTATGAACGAAAACGACGATCCCAAGATCCGAGAGCTTCTGAAAAAAAGCCCTCCACTCACGCCTCCTGAAAGCTTCTATCAGGGAGTCTTGGACAAAATTGAGCGGAAACACAATCCGGCCACAGCACCCACGCCGTGGTATTGGGGCGTTCCGGGACGCTTGGTGGCCTCGGCCTGTCTCGTGATGCTTGTGGTTTTCGTCACTCGCGATACCTCCAAGGAACAATTGGAGATGAAGAAAAGTCCCCCGGCGGCTCCCGCCATGAATAAGATAGCGTCCGTCGAAAGCGCACGCCGCACACTCGATAAGCTTTCCGAGTCGGCCCCAGTCCAGAAGAGACTTGAGCGCAGCATGGTCGATTATGTGGACCACCCATCACCCTTTGAAGAGGTCGACGAAGCCGACCGCAAGCAGCTCCAGGTCAGTGGAAAGGATGTCCCAATGGCGGCTTCGTCTGAAATGGTCTCTGAATTAAAAGAGGCGCGAGATACAGTCGGCGGAGTGGTTTCTCAGAACAGTTTTATGGATCAGCAACGCTTTCGAAAAGACGCCGCACATAGCCTGCTCTCCAAAACGAAGGATGATGCGGCGATGAAAAGTTCCGAGAAAAGTCTCGAATGGCTTGGCGCTTCAAGCGGTATCGTCCAACCACGCACCGTTGTCATCCGAACAGGAAACGAATGGAAAACGCTTTGGCAAGAGCACAGCCATTCAGTGCCCCCGCGTGTGGACTTCGATCAGCAGATGGTGATCGGTATTTTTGGGGGAGAGAAACACACCTCGGGCTATAACCTGGAGATCGTTTCGATTTCAGAGGGGGCCGCTGAGCTGGTTGTTTCCTATCGCGAAGGCCCCCCTAGCCTCGCCCAAGTCATGACGCAGCCTTATGTGTTGCGCGTGGTTCCAAAATCTAATTTGCCTTTCAGATTCCAAAAGATTCATTAAAGGAGAAACCCTATGACACCGAAATTCCCAGCATTGTTTGCATCTCTTCTACTCTTCACAGGGTGTGCCACCGCGAAAGAAAATGAAGAAGTCCGCCGCCTGAAAGCGCAAGTCGTGATGCTCCAGGTGGGGCTCACCGGCGCCACCAAGATGAACGAAGACCTCGTGCTCGAGTTGAAACAAACCAAACAGGCCTGCGCCGCCAAGCCCGTTCCCCGTCCCAAATAAGCATTCCGCTTAGCGATTGACATCGGATGCGATTCAGGGCATAAGAGGTAGAATAAATTTAGAGCTCACACCATCTACGGAGGTCAGCATGCGCGAAACTAACGGTCACGACGAATGGAAAATCACGATGGAAAAGGCCCAGGAAAAGCTCGATGAAGGCCGCCGAGAAATGATGAAGGCTGCCGAATTGGCCAAAGAAAAAGGCCAGGAAGCGTGGGACATGGCCCGCAAGAAAGGCCAAGAAGCCTGGGACGAAGTTCGCGCCAGCGGTATGAACGCTTTAGATGACGTCCGTGATAAAGGCGAAGAAGTGTGGGAAGATGCCGAGAAACTTGTGAAAAAGCATCCGGCCCGTGCGATCGGTCTGACATTGCTTGTCGGCGTTGTGATTGGCGCCTTGCTCTCCCGCGACCGAGACTAATTTCACTAGGCATTGAAGGATTTCCTCCTCATCACCTTCGGAAGTTCGGGGGATGTGAATCCTTTTGTCGGTCTAGGCTCCGCTCTGAAGGCGCGCGGGCACCGGGTCAGGATCGCCACCAATCCTTACTTTGAATCCCTCATCCGCCGCGCCGGCCTTGACTTCGTTCCGGTCGGAACTGAAGCCGATTTCCGCGATACCCTTAACCATCCTGATCTCTGGCATCCCACCAAAGGATTGCGCTTTGTCATCAAACGCGGGATACTTCCGTTCCTCCGACCGTCTTACGACATTTCAAAAGCATTTTGGGAAGAGACAAAAGGAACGGTCGTAGCATCCCTTCTCGCGCTGGGAGCTCGGATCGCCCAGGAAAAGTTAGGAATGCCTTTTGCGTCGGTGCATTTACAACCCCAAGTCTTTCCTTCCGTTCATAAGACGGCGGTGTACCCTCAAGGCGATTTTTCGAAATGGCCGAAGCCGCTCAAAAAAATATTTTTTTATGTGGGCGACAGGATGGTGGATGGATTGCTCGCCCCTGATTTTAACGATTTTCGAAAAGAACTCGGGCTCGAACCCAAGAGCCGCATTTTTAATGGCTGGGTTCATTCCCCATCTATGACCCTCGGTCTTTGGCCGGAATGGTTTGCTCCCCTTCAGCCTGATTGGCCGCCGCGAGTTCATCTCACGCAATTTCCACTGTTCGATGCGAGCACCCTTGAGCCTCTCGCGCCAGAGCTGGACGATTTTCTGAAACAGGGGCCGCCGCCGGTTGTTTTTACGCCAGGCTCAGCGATGAGCCAAGGCCATTCGTTCTTTCGGGAATCCGTTCGCGCCTGCGAGATCTTAGGATGTCGGGGCATTTTGCTCACGAAATTTGCCGACAGTGTCCCTGCCGAATTGCCTCCGACCGTGCGCCGATTTGGGTATTTGCCTTTCAGTCTAGTCCTTCCCAAAGCGTCAGCCTTTGTCCATCACGGCGGCATCGGAACCACCGCTCAAGCGTTAGCAGCAGGCATTCCTCAACTCGTGATGCCGCTGTCGCATGATCAGCCGGACAACGCGGCGCGCGTCAAAGCATTAGGGGCAGGCTTGGTACTTTCGGCGTTCGAATACAAGGCGAAGCGAATTGTCTCTACGTTGAAAACCCTGCTCGAAAATCCGTCGTTCACCGAACGCAGTTTAGTCTTGCAGCAGTATTTTATGGGGGTCGATCCTTGGAGTGAAACCTGCAGACTTTTAGAAGTGATTTGAGAACAATAAATCAATTGAAATGAAGCCTTTTGAGGGATATTAATATAAGGATGAGTCGCTGGATTAGCATCCTATCTGGAGCGATCGTGCTCTTTACTTTTTTCTCTTTGCGGGCGAAAGCCGAAGTAAAGCTCGAATCCGCCGGCGCGCCTTACGCGCCGCTCGAAATCACTAAAGGGTCGGCGCACGACCCTTCAATGCCGCTTTCCAAAAGCCAGCGAAACGAATTATTGGGAGAGTTTAAAGGGCTCGTCCATATGGGTCTGCAGAAGGCGGTCTACGAACAATGGAAGGGTCGCGAGATGGCTGATTGCAGTCCGTCGGACAGAGAAGACGAAAAGTGGAGTTACCGATGCGAAATTATCACCGGTCAAGGCAACGGCTACTACTATTTTTTCCCCAATGAATCCCGACAGGTCTCAACCTTGCAGGAACTCGACATTCGCGTACATGCCGCTGACGATAAACTGCTGGATGATATTCGTCGCCCTGTCCAGGATCTCTTCGGGCAAGCCTCCTTCGTTTTAAAACCGCGCGTCAGGTCCAAGCCGACCGGACCGATTCGTCATTGGAATACGGGACAAGAAGTTGCAGAACTTTTTATCGATCACGCGGAGCGGCCAGAAGGATCGGTACGGTTTGTGTGGATGCGCTCGCCGCTGGCCTCCGGCGATCACGCGCGCCTGCCTGGAAACTCCAACAATCCTCAATAAGGGTAATTAATGTCCACGAAAACGGCGGGGCCTTCCCGTCCAATTCCCACTTCTACATCTCCCACAACATTCGGTTTGACGGCGGCGCGGAAGGCGGCGCCGTAGACAGGACGTAAACTTTTGCTCTTGATGTCCTGAATATCCGGAAATACCGTTCCCAAATCAACAAAGGGTGCCACTTCGAAATTGGTTTGAATGTTCATCAGGTTCAGTGAGGCAAAGGTGAATCGTTGTTCTACATTGAACACAAGGCTTCCCCGATCAGCAAATCGGCCCTCTCCGTAACCCCGCAAAGAATCTCGACCGCCGAGTTGTGAGAGCTCGTAAAACGGAATGAAAGACCCATTCACTTTTTGATACAGCCCGCGCACAACCGTGACTTGGTGCGGGTGATCTTTCCAGAGGAAGAATCGTTTGCCCTCCAGACCGTAGCGAATGAAATCTGAATCGCTCCCCATGGCTTCGCTCGTTTTTTCGCCAAAGAATTCGCCCGACGTTCCTTTGGAGGGTGTCACCGGCGAATCGCGAGTGTCCCATAAGATCCGAATTCCCTGGGCAATGGTGGTATTGGTTCCGACGCCCGGGGTGTTGGGGAATCGCGTGAGAAGATTGGCGGTATGGGGGATAATATTATTGTCCGTTTCCAACCGCCTGAATCGCGCGTTAAAGGTTGTTCGCCAGTAATGAGCGAAGTTAATTCCGAGGTCGACTCTGGCCACCCCATCCTTCGAGACATAGCCTGACTCATCCCCTTGATGCGTCGCATTTCCAATTCCAAAAAAACGGTTGGACCCGTTGGCCGTGTAATAGGACTCGGCACGAATATATAGGACACCGTCACGAGCCGCTGTGTTTTCATAGCGCGCTTTGACTTCCCGATTGGTGTGATGCGATAGACTGGCTGTTGTGAAAAGCTGGCTAGAATCCGTCGGATAATAATAGTAACGCCAAGTTCCGGTCTGGCCGAAGAGCTCGTTATATGTGTAAGAAGGCGCAAATAGATGCCGGATGTGATGCGTCGCCTTGTCGGCCAAAACCATAACGGGTAAGACGCCAATGGTCGGCCCCGAATTGGGGTCGGTACTAATTGCCGGCAGCCATACAAAAATATTATCCCCCCAACTTTTCACCATCACTTTCGAAACCGCGCCGAAGAAGCGGTCTGCTTTAGAGGGAACCGTGGGCATGGACGGGCCATGCGGCATTTCTGGGGAGTTTGCCGGCATAGCGGAGGTTCCCGGCGACTGAACGTTTGGATTCGGGGAAGTCTTTTTAATTTCCCGCTGAATCCGCATCGGCATGTCCTGCAATTGTTGAAGAGGGCGTCGGCGCGGGCGGAAGCGTCGCATCTGTTTTAGCTGGCCTGGAGTCGGAGTGGAGAAATTAATTAAGTAAACGTCAGTATCTAAGGGTTCTGTGGAAATAATAACGGCGGATGAAATCGTGATGTCGAAGGCGGCCCAAGAGGATGACGCAAGCGACAAGCACACTAGACAAAGAAGTCCTCGTTTCATCATTTCTATTATTGTACTTATGCCGACGGGGGGGACTAGTTAGTCGTAGTACTCGATACCCAAATGCGTGATGAGCTCTTCCCCTCGCAGCCAGCGAAGGGTGTTTTTGAGTTTCATCAACTGGATAAACAAGTCATGTTCCGCGGAAAGACCGGGCGCGGCCATGGGACTCTTGAAGTAAAAGGAAAGCCATTCTTGGATACCGTGCATGCTCGATCGTTTGGCCAAATCGAGGAACAGAGCCAAATCCAAGACCAAGGGCGCGGCCAAAATCGAGTCTCGGCACAGGAAGTTCACTTTGATCTGCATGGGGTATCCCATCCATCCAAAAATGTCGATATTATCCCAGCCTTCCTTGTTATCCCCGCGCGGTGGGTAATAGACAATGCGGACGCGGTGATCGACATTTCCGTAAAGTTCTGGATGCACGTCGGGCTGAAGAATCTGATCGAGAACGGAAAGCTTGGACTCTTCTTTCGTCTTAAAGGCTTCTGGATCATCCAGCACTTCGCCATCGCGATTGCCGAGGATATTAGCCGAGAACCAGCCATGCATCCCGAGAAGGCGGGCTTTGAAGGCGGGCGCCAGGACCGTCTTCATAAACGTCTGTCCTGTTTTAAAATCCTTGCCGCAAATGGGCACGCCATATTTCACCGCTAAATCTTGAATGGCTGGGATATCCACGCTCAAGTTTGGAGCGCCGTTCGCATAGGGAACTCCGCATTTAATCGCGGCGTAGGCATAAATCTGACTGGGAGAAATGTCGGGAGAATTCTCTTGAAGACCGCGCTCAAAAGCTGCCCAGCTTTGGTGGACGGGAGCCTGCGTCTGAAATTTTTCCGTTGATCCACACCAGACCATCACAATCCGATCGCACTTGTTTTTCTTCTTAAACTGCTGAATATCGGTCATGAGCTGCTGGGCCAGATCCATTTTGGAAGTGCCCTTTTTCACGTTCGGACCGGAGATCCGCGAGACGTAGTTCGAATCAAAAACGGCCTTCATCGGTTTAATTTTTTCCAGTTCTTTCCGAACCGGGGACAGATGCGCGTGTTCGAGTACGCCAGCTTTGCACGCTGCTTGGTACATATTGTCAGGGAAGATATCCCAGCCGCCGAAAACAATGTCATTCAAGTCTGCGAGAGGCACAAAATCTTTGATTTTGGGGTTATTGTGGTCGGTGCGTTTACCAATCCGTATGGCGCCCATTTGCGTCAAAGAACCTATCGGTTTACTCAAGCCTTTGCGAGTGGACAGGACGCCTGCGATGAAGGTGCTAGCCACGGCTCCCATACCCGGAACCAAAATGCCGAGTTTGCCTTTGGCCGGCTTGATCGCGCGGGGTTTAGAAACGGTCGTATCGTAGAAGCGAATTTTCTTTTTCATCCGGCTATTGTATCAAAGGCCGGATCTTACCAGAAAGTCCGATCAGTAACCTCCCCTTGAAAATATCAATTTAGTGTGTTATAAAGTGTGCACTGGAGGTGCATATGAATACCATTCGACTGAACATCACGGTGCCTTTGGATATTGGGAAGCATTTAAAAGGAATAAAGAACATCAGCGGCTTTGTCACCCAAACGTTGCGGGAAAAATTCCAACGTTTAGAATCAGAGAAGAAAACGAAAGAACTTAACGAAGCCTACCGGGCCAGCGCTCTAGAAGAAAAAGAACTTCTTGCGGATTGGGAGCCTACCTCAGGAGATGGCCTTTGATTCGGCGAGGAGAAATTTATTGGGTGGCTTTTGAGCCCATCAAGGGATCCGAGGCCGATAAAACGAGGCCCGCCCTGGTGGTTTCCAACGATCGTAACAATGAACATGCGAATACCGTGACGGTTCTAGCGATTTCAACAAAGATTCAGCATATTTATCCCTTTGAAGTTCACCTCCGTAAAGGGCAAGGCGGCATCCCAGAAAATTCAAAAGTGATGGCACATCATATCCGCACCGTCGATAAACATCGACTACAAGGGCTCCCGTTGGGGACCTGCGTGGATCAAACGGTGATGGAAAACGTCAAAGAGGCGATCAAGCTCCATTTGGATATAAGTTAGGAGGACGTCATGGATCA
>JAYWEN010000426.1:0-1781 GCA_043779245.1 Elusimicrobiota bacterium
AGTTTCCTGTGGACGGAACGTCCATGACATCGGTGCTCAACGGCATTGCCTCGGTCGTAGAAAACCCGAGAAAGCTAAAGGAAAGAGTTTGGGCACTGATGCCTGTCTATCGAGTGAAATGGTGTTGTATTATGCTTAATGAATTCCTTCCCATAGGAAAACAGAGACGACAGTTCGCACAAAAAGGGAAGTCGAAGAACGATCAATTACAGATGCAGCTTGAATTGGCCCGCGACTATTTAGCGGCATTTATCTAATCGCTTTTTAAGGACGACTATGATTCAGCGTAAGATCGTGATACTCGGCGCCAACTCTTTTTCCGGCCAGGATTTTGTCGATCTCCTGTTAGACAACCCTGCCAATGATGTGATCGGCGTCAGCCGCTCTCCGGAACGATCAGAACTCTTCTTACGCTACAAACTCCGCAAAGAACTCTCACACTATCGCTACGCGCAGCTCGACTTCAACCGCCAGATGCCGGAGCTCTTGGCACTCTTGGATGCCGAGAAGCCAAGCCATATCGTCAATTTTGCCGCTCAAAGCGAAGTGGCCCCCAGCTGGGAGCATCCCGAAAATTGGTTTGAAACCAATACCGTTTCACTGTCCTTGATGGTGAACCATCTTCGCAGGAAGGATTACCTCAAAAAATATCTCCAAATCTCGTCGCCCGAAGCCTACGGAAGTTGCGAAGGACAAGTCTATGAAGACGCGCCTTTTAATCCGAGCACCCCTTATGCCGCTTCCAAAGCCGCCGCAGACATGCTGCTTCGAACCTACCAAAAGCAATTTGGTTTTCCTGTGGTGACGATCCGTGGGACCAATGTGTACGGCGCAAGACAACAACTTTTCAAAATCATTCCCCGCAGCGTGATATACATCAAGCAAGGCAAAACGATTGAGATTCATGGTGGGGGAAAAGCCGTTAAGTCCTACATCCATATTCGCGACGTCTCGCGCGGAGAATTGTCTGTTTTGGACCATGCCCAGCCTGGAAGTGCCTACCACTTGAGTCCCGACCACGGAATTTCCGTAAAGTCCGTTATTGAGATGATTTGTGAAAAGATGAATGTGAAAGTGGCCGACGTGACGAAGACCGTCGAAGAGCGAGTTGGTCAGGACGCCGCCTACGTGATCAATTCGGATCGCGCGCGCAAAGAGTTCGGTTGGTCTCCCTTGGTAAGCCTTGAACGGGGAATATCCGAAGTTATTTCGTGGGTCAACGAGGGGTGGAGCGAGATAAAGAACATGCCGACAGACTATCAACACAAAGCCTAGGACTAAAATGCCTTACGTCGACTTTATTACCGAGCTGCACAAATCGACCAAACGCGATTATGTGAAACGCGTGTTGGATCATCCCAAGGCAGATTGCGCGGAAGTCGCCATCAAATTTGGCAAAGACTATTGGGATGGCGAACGCCAATACGGCTATGGCGGATACTCCTACGATGGGCGATGGAGACCTGTCGCCGACAGAATTGCCTCTCATTACAAATTGAAATCAGGACAGAATATCCTTGATGTCGGCTGCGGAAAAGGGTTTTTGCTTTACGAACTCATACAGGCCGTGCCAGGGCTTAAGGTCACGGGAATCGATATCTCACAATACGCGATTGCCAATGCCAAAGAAGAAATCAGACCCTTTCTGCAAGTGGGAAATGCCATCACTCTCCCTTACAAAGACAAAACGTTTGATTTTATTCTGTCTCTTAACACCCTGCATAACCTCTGCATTTTTGATTTATGGAAAGCTCTCAAAGAAATTGAGCGGGTGGGAAAAA
>JAYWEN010000427.1:0-4842 GCA_043779245.1 Elusimicrobiota bacterium
ATCTCAGCTGAATCCTAGAGGCATTTGAGGTTTTAGAAACTGACTTTTTCGCAGAAAAAATAATTCAGTCAGACGTAATTCAGCGACTTCTTGGATTTCGCCAAATTTTATCTATGCGCGATTGTGGCCGTGGCGGGCTTCAGTCCTGAAATCACAGCCGTCACAAAGGCTCAGAAAACCCGGGCGGCCACAGTCGGGAGACAATAAGTAATACCAGCGCCCAAGCGCCGCACCGCCCGCGATAGCTTACTCAAGTGACCAGATGAAAAATCAAAGACCAAAAAAAATAGTAGAAGGCCCCTAGTACGATCGCCGCTCTACGGGCATCTATCAGCGCGATCAGCGCCCGAGTGCGTCTCACTCCTCGCTGACCAGCTCGAGCTTGAGGAGCCGCTCGCAAGTTTGGTTGGCCTCGATGAGCGAGGCGTTACGTTTGATCGTGATCTCATAGCTGATCGAATCAATCTTGCCCGGGTTCGAGTAGGTCACGGCAAACCTTTGCAGGCTTGGGGTGTTTTCGATGGAGATAACGTCCGTGATAATCCTGCTGCCCACGTCTGCCTTAATCGCCTGGAAGTAGGACTTGGCCTGCGACCAGCAACTATTCGGGGCCGCGAAGGCAGAGGATGAGAGCAGGACAACGGCAAGGACTTGAAAAATCGCAATGGAATTCATGGGGCCTCCTTTTCGAGGGTTATTCATTGATCAAATGCCCAAAAATCTTGGACAAGCTGATGGAACGATTCGACTGAGGCTAGGTAGAGTTCGCGCCGATTCTGGGTGTGTGGCATGGAAATCTCCTGAGAGATCGCCTCAGTCATCTCAGCGCCGCGCAAAGTCTGAATAGCTGCCTCGAGAGCCGCTCGTTCGGATCGGCGATCAGACGGCGGGCAATCCTCTAGCTTTTTCATGGCAACCTTTGCGATCTCTACGCTTTCGGCGAAGCAAAATATATATTCAGAAGCAAGGCTACCCCGGTCAACAGGAGCGCCCTCGGCGGTCACGGCGGGGATGTCGAATGACAATCGTTCAAGCTGACCTCGAAAATACTTGGCGAGCTGCACGGCTCGAAATGACAGAGTACCCCAAGAGCCGCTCCTGGGACTCATGAAGAGGTCGAAAGTCAAAGCTGGCGATTCTCCCAAAAGTTTTTCCTGCTGCCATCCGCGCATGTTTAAAACCCGAACAATTCCGACCGAAAGCTCTTTCTGCCAGGAAGTAGGATATTCGTATCCACTCCAGCTCGAGCCCGTATTGGTCATCCGGTCCGATGGCGGATCATAAACACGTTCTCGTTTTGCATTCGTTGAACGTGCGTATTTCAGAGCGGTACGCGGCGAAGAGTGGGATCCACCAGCATTGAAGTACTGCTCCCAATGCCGGCTATCATGCCTGCTATAACTGTTGGGCTTAAGCATATCGGAGAATGTTGCATAGGGATTGGAAGTCATTTGAGACGGGGGCCGTCCTCGGTTGAATTCTGTATAATATCGAGGGTCATATCTTGAATACATGTCGTGGGTGGTATCATAGCGACTTTTGCTCCCTGGATGGCCAGGGCGGCCTGCCCAGGCACCCTGAGGTGAAAGCATTATGAAAATGCTCAATATATTTAAAACAACAGTCGAGACGACGTTTTTCATATTTTTCTCCGCTGACCAGGTCGTCCTGCTGTGGGCGACTGATCGTATTTAATTAATTCGACACCGAACTAGTTTCGAAAATGGCATGTTGAGGTTAAACTGTTCAAAACGCCTCTTTTATTGGGCGGCCCACTTTAAGGAAATTCAACACCTGGCCAGTAGTCTTGGATGTGCACCATTTTTACCATCCGAACCAACTAGCTTTTGCACTCTGCCCCCCCACTTGGTACCAGCCATTCATGTGCAATTTTAACTTGCTCAGGTAATAACCATTCTGCCCGTTCCGCGTTGTGTACTTCACCTGCGCCGAATCCCCTTCGATCCTTATGATCTCGCCATGCAACTCCACAACCGTGGCGCCGTCGTCGTTACTAGAAACGATTCTGGACCAGCTCACAGTATCGCCGACCTTATATTTGTTCAGATTGAGCACCGCTATGGTTCCAGGCGGGATTTCAGATGAGTGCTTCTTGCTTTCTCCGGCATGACTGACTGCGGGAAAGGCAACCAGCCCGGCAGCAGCGAGGGCAAGCAGCTTGGCTCGGAGCGCCCGGTAGTGCCCCTTCTGGCGATTGGCGTGAGCTGTTTGCATCCCGTCCACGAGTTCGTCCCTTAGGCCTGTGGGATTGAGCTTTGCCATAACATTTTCTCGAAGTGAAAAAATGCCGGGTTGGGCGAGAGCTGCTTGAGTAGTGCAAAAGCAAGAGGCAGCTAAAATCAATACACCAAAGGTCTTTGTCAAAATGGGACTCTTATCTACAATGGACCGCACTATCTTATTTTTAACGTTAAACATGTTTTTACCTTTCTTATGAATGCTGTTGTTTGAACAGTACTGACGGATCCGCACCCATTGAGAATGCGGTTCCACCGGAAGAGAGAGATCCGCTGATCCTCAATTCGAGGCTGTGACCAGGCACACGTTGCCTGCCGAGCAGTCGATGACGAGTTGAACCGGGGTGTCTTTTTCTCCGTATGGAACGGTCCTGAGGTCGAGCGTTACCTTGTCTGAGCCGAAGATTTTCTGGATCTGATCCACATCCTTTGCGGATTCCAGCTTTGCCTGCATGATCTTTTTCTCCGCAAAGTAGTTATTGGGATTATAGAAGAAATAGCCCATGTCATCGGGATGGTCCTCCTGTCCGTCAATTACTGCGCCTCCGAGGCTGACATCCAGGGACGTGAACGAGGGTACAAATGGAAGGTGGGTAGTCCCAGGAGCGTCAGGCCAAAACGTAGCTTTTAGGCTGAGGCGGCCGTCGGAACTCGTCCAAGATTTGACTTTAACCTTGGGATTCGAGTTGAGGGGAACGGCTGGGAGATTGAACTGGTTGAAGTCGTAGGAGCCGTTGACTCCAATGTACGCCTTGAACAAAGCGCAAGTCAGTGTGCGTGTGCCGAGCCTGGCCTTCTGAGGCGCGGCCGAAGTAAGAATCTCGCTCGGGATGCTCACGAGATAGGGAGGGTTTCCAGGATGGCTCACGTTCCCGAATACGTCCTTAATCGCTGTAGCGTTAGTTATTGAAACCTCGAACTCCTTGCCGGTGGTATCAACTGGCTGCGATCCTTTCGCCATGAACTCAGTGATGCCATCCTTGTTGGTGAGCACATAAGAATAGTTGATCTCGCTAGCCTTGAGAAAAGCATCAAACTGGAGCGACTCGTATACTTCATGCGGGTAGTCGAGCGTGCAGGTAATGGGAATGCGCGGCTCAGCCGCAGCGAAAGAAAGGGTTGAAGCCGCCATCGCGGTCCCCAGGAAAAGGCTACTGTATTTTGCGAAGTTCATAATAGTCACTTATCTTTCCTTATTTAGGTTTGGATCGTTTCTTAGGGGGTTCTACCTGAGATAATTCGGTGCGTCAACTAAAAATACTATTGGTATTTAAATAATTATAAATATTCAATTTAAACAAATCTTTGGTATCTTTAATAAATGCGCAGGAAGATCAAAGGTCCCCTTAACCGTGAGCGGATATTGGACGCGACCATCGCCATCTTCGCGGAGAATGGCTTCGGAGGCGCAAGCCTCGAGGCGGTCGCACGGAAGGCGAAACTTACCAAAGCTGCGGTTCTCTATCATTTCTCGTCGAAGGAGAGCCTACTCTGCGAGGCCGCCAAGAAGGTCGTTTCGCACAACCTCGAGCTGGTGCGGGTGGCAGTCGACGAATCCCAGCCCGCTATCAAGCAGCTCGAGACCTATTACCTGGCGAGCTTGCGCTGGGCGACGGACTACCCGGCAGAGGCTCGGCTCATGCTCCTGCTCTTCTTCCAGGCTCCGGTACACGAGGAGTCCGCACAGGTCAGCCATTTGGTCCTGAGCCGGGGGCTCGAGCGGGTCCAGAATTTCCTGCTCGCGGCCCAGCGCGAGGGCGCGATTGACAAGAATGCGAACGTCAAGGAACTGGCGACTGCTATTCACGATTCTATTGTAGCTGCAGCCATGCGCATCAGTGGTCCGGATCGCGCTCTTCCAGCTCGGGAGTTCATTGCCCTACGCATGCGGATCTGGAAGAGCTGGTTGACGCCCTCTAGCCGCTAGATGGATAATTTCTAAGTGTTCAAAGCTGTTCTCTTCACCCCCATTGCCATTTTCTGCGCAGGCTGCTCGGGGGCTCCGTCACGCGAGCCTGCTACGGAAACGGCCAAGCATTGGACATTTGAGGCATCGGCTGGACATCACCGGACTCCCTGGTTCTTACGTGAGCAGCTGGCGCGCCAGGTGGTCAGGCTCAGTTACAAAGGGAGACGAGAGAGGTCATTCACCCAAGGGATGCGGGCGTATGCCTATGGACGTGTCGACATCCCGAGCGTCGATTCCTGGACTCTTCCAGAAGGAGAAACCTATGAGATCGCGTTTCCGAAAGATGCCGAGATCCTTAGCGACATCAGAGGCCAGCACGTGGTGATGGGCAGGTTCGTGCTCGATTCAACTATGAATAACTGGAAGTCCACCTATGATCGGTACGACCGGAAGAGTATCCTCGTTCAGGAGGCGAAAAAGAGGATATTATCTATCACCCAAGGTAAGTTCCGCGGGCTTTTTCCCGATGTTCGTCTGAATGAGGCCTCGAGGCGCGACCTTCGGCAGCTACTAGAAAAGCGATGGCAGGGGTTTTTCGTTGAGGACCTCAAGAGCGAAGACCTTTTGTTTTCGTTTCGCCTGCTCCAGGGAAGACTGGATCTAGAGGATGAACAT
>JAYWEN010000428.1:0-6462 GCA_043779245.1 Elusimicrobiota bacterium
GTTGAGGGAGAAGGTGGCCGAAGGCCGGATGAGGGTTGAAGTCCAAGTTTTTCCACAATCCCCTGCGCATGAATGGCTTCTGCGACCACTTCCGCAAGAGCCGGGACGTTCGTATCCCATTCGATCAGCGTACTCACCGGTCGGCCAATCGCTTCCATTGTAAATTTGTAGAGATCCCAGACCGGATCGATGATCGGGCCTTCGTGAGTATCGATGATCACATCACCCCGATCGAAATGCCCTGCCATGTGAATTTGCCCCACGCGGTGGAGCGGCAGCTGGCGGATAAATTCTTTCGCGTCGAATCCGTGATTCTTACTGTTCACGTATACATTGTTTACGTCGAGGAGCATGCCGCAGTCCGCTTCTTCTAAAACCTTGTTGAAAAAATCAGCTTCGGACATCTCGGCGCCGGGCATCTGCACATAATAAGAGGGATTCTCGAGCAGGAAAGGCAGCGAAATTTTCTTTTTAAGCTGACGCACGCGGGTCACGACATGATCGGCCGCTTCGTTCGAAAAGGGGAGCGGCAGCAAATCGTGAAAATATTCCCCGCCCACGCTTGTGAAGCACAGATGATCGCTGTACCACAACGCTTTCGTTCGCTCGAGAACCGCTCTTAGCCGATCGACATACTCGAGATTGAGAGGGTCAACGCTGCCAATTGAAAGGTTGACGCCGTGAGACACAATCGGCCAGCGGCGCGCGCAGAGATCCAGCATCGCCTGAGGGAAACCGCCAAAATTCATAAAGTTTTCGGGAACGATCTCGAGCCATTGGACTGGAAGATCGGTCGTTTTCAGTTCGCGGAAATGTTGCTTGCGCAGGCCAATGCCAGCGCCAAGAACGGGAAGATGTTCGAAATCAGAATGGTTCATAGGGGAGTCCCGGAGCCGCCACACCGTGTTCTACGGGAATACTCCTGTGGAACACGGTGCACGGAAGACGGGAAATGATTACTTGTGGCTTCCGTCGGTGGCGCAGCCGCCTTTGCCCGAGCAGGAATTTTTGCCGGAGCATCCGCCGTCACTGGTTTTGCATCCGCCTTGGCCTTTGCAGCCATTTTTTCCGGCGCAATCGTGCTTGGCCATGCTTTTGTCCATGGACTTTTTGTGCTTATGAACCATTTTGGTCGACTTCATGGTTTTTGTTTCAGTCGGAGTCGTGGTGGTCTCCGTTTTGGTTTCCGTCTTCATCTCGTCTGCGGCATAGGCCACTCCCGTGAGGAGAGAGGCAGAGAAAACGCCGGCAGAGATCAAGGACTGCAATTGCTTTCTGGTCATGATGACTCCTTGTTAGTTTGTTGTAGTTTTACGTCCCGATTACCCAACATCTTGAGAATCGCACTTCTTGGCTAAAAAACAATCGGCTGAAACGCCGGCAGCTCCTTTGACGATCAGCCAAATCAAAAGAATGATGAAAAGAAATTCCGGCATAAAAAGGAGATCCCCCATCTCGTGAATACTGTCGCGTTTGGCGGTCAGGATCGCGACCCCCATTGTGCCAATCAAAGGAACCGAGGCCGCGCGCGTGAAAAGGCCAATCAAGACGAGCGCGCCACAGAGCAGCTCGACGCCCGCCACAAAAGGCGCCTGGAGCTGCGGCGCTGGAATTCCAAGAGAGGTGAAAAATTGAATGACCTTGTCCAAGTGATGAAGTTTGCCCCATCCGGATTGGACGAAAATAACACCAATACTGATCCGCGACAACAATCCGGGTAACCATTGAAGTTTTGAGGTGATGCTTAAAATGAAATTCCTGACTTTTGACATCGTCTATCTCCTTGATTTGTAGGGCTATAGGTGTGTGCGCCAACGTGCCTGATTCTTACATTGTTTTTCAGGTAATCACAGCTCCCTTTGACATTAAGCACTCGCGCAGTTTGTTGCGGGAACGGAACAGAGTAACCCCGAGGTTTGTTTGGGTGAGACCAAGTGCCAAGCAGATTTGATCGGAACTGAATCCTTCTACTTCTTTCATAGTGAAAGCCATACGCATGAGGGCGTTCAAGCCTTCTAAACAGTCCTGAAGCATTTGGCCAATCGCCGAGGATTGCGCTTTTTTTTCGACTTCCGTCATGAGATCTTCGCTGGTCTTATTCCAATGCTCTTTTTGATCAAAGTGCTCATCGAAGGTTTTGTCGATAGATGCGTCGATCGATTCGTGTCGATTGAGATAGCGGCGGGTTTCGCGAGCCTTGTTATAAAGAATGCCAAACAGGTAGGTGAGAATTTGAGAGCGCTTTTCGAAACGCGAGCCGCCATCCAGGAAAGCCACGAAGGTAGCCTGGACTAATTCTTCGGCCTCCGCATCGGAGTATCCCAAGCTGTACGCGGCACGCATTAGATTATCGGTGTAGCGGTCGATCAGGTCTTCGAGAATGGCAGCAGCCTGGGTTTGTTGCTTGGGGTCTTGGGCGACAGGCATCAGGGCCTCTTCCTAAGCAGTTTGTCCTTCAACCGCTGCTTCAATTCTGCAATTTTAATCGTAGGATGATTCGACAGTGAACTGTTGGCTTTTTGAATGCGTCCAATCGTTTTTATTTCGTTCCAATAACGATGGCAGAATGGGCAGATGAACCAATGTAACCAGAAGCTGAATCGGGAGTAAAGCCCACCCCCCAATGGTTCAACGCCTGAAGACACATGCCGCGCAAAGCGTCTACAGCTTATCTCATCAACGAACTTAGTCATTGCGTTCATGGGTATCTCGAAAGTACGACGCTTCGGCGTTCACAGAAATTTCGAAGAAGCGAGTCTATTCTACTTTTCTTATACGTGATGGGCTTGCGTTCTTCTGTCTGTGCGATGCGAACATCAGTTCTTACATCCTCAACGCCTTATATTATGGCTGGGAAGGTATTCATGTCCGGTCGCGTCGAAGGTAAGCGGGATTTGTAACATTTTTGCCTCTACGCGAGTCCAATACCTGATACCACCGTGGTCTATAAAAACAGGAGGCCTTTCCATGAATCGCAAAATTGCTGTAGGTTTGGTTTTTGTCTCGATTAGTTCCTTCTCAAAGCTCGTGTGGGCCGATAACGCCACCACAAAAGCCATCGAACATCCCGAAGTCGCCTACGATGAGCACAAGGTAAAAAGCGATGCTAAAGAAGTCGATAAACAAGGCATGAAAATGTCTGAATCTGATCAAATGGTGAAAGAATCGAAAGCCACCATGGAACAAGCCAAAAAAGATTATGAAAAATCCCTATCCTCAATGGGTGCGGAGAATGAAGTGACCAAGAAAGCCAAAAGCCGCTACGACGATGCTAAGAACGACTATGCCAAAATGGTCAAAAAATCAAATCACGCGTCACACGAGATGCGCGAAGATATGAGAGATCTGAAAAAATCTAAGGCTGAACTTGAAAAAGACAAGGCCGAAGCGTCTCATTAAGCTGTTCTCTCTTCAGCAGCATAACTCCCTCGACAATTTGTCGAGGGAGTTGTTGTCTGCGGTGGAGGTTGCGTGATACCGCCCAAGCGATTCCGCCTCCTTCAGATCGACATTACCCCTCGTACACTCTTCCGAATTTTGGCCATTCTGGCCGCGCTTTGGTTCTTCAAACAAATCGCTCCTGTCTTAGTCGTTATCCTAGGCGCCTTAATTTTGGTAGGAACTCTCAATCCTTTTGTCGAACGGCTGGAAGGCCGGAATATTAAACGGCCGTGGGCTCTAGCGATTGTTTTTCTCGCATGCGCGGGGATTATAGGACTAATTGCCTTTTTAGTTTTCCCGGCGTTATGGGGACAAATCGATCAAATGATCGCCCGCATGCCTGTGTTTCAAACCAAGCTTGCCGACATTTTTCGTGAGCATGCGTTTACTCGTCCGATGGCCTCCATGGTGCAACGATTTGAATTCGGGAAGTCAAACGCTCTGAACACGACGGCTGGAACGGCGGTGGCGGTCACGATGCACGTCGTCGAAACGCTCGGCTACATGGGAAGCACGGTTGTGCTCGCGATCTATTTCATGGCTGACCATGAACGTATGCGTGGAGTGTTATTTGCTCTAGTCCCTCGGGAGTTTCACGTTCGGCTCGCGCGAATTTTGCTCAATCTTCAGCCGATCGTGGGCGGTTATATGCGCGGCCAATTGATTACGTCAATCGCCATTTGGGTCTTTACGCTTGCTCTCTTAACCGTATTTCGGATTCCCGGTGCGCTTGCATTAGCTTCATTTGCGGCGCTCACCGATATTTTTCCCTTTGTCGGCGGACTTCTAGCGACCCTGCCCGCCGTGCTCGCTTCGCTTAGTCGAGGAATGGGCCCAGCAACAATCGTTTTAGCCGCGATGGTCGCGTATCAGGAATTTGAAAGCCGAGTGCTCGTGCCACGAATTTATGGGAAGGTTTTGCGGCTACCCTCGTCGGCCGTAATCATTGCGCTTTTAGTAGGAGGGAAGCTGGCTGGAATATTGGGCGCTCTCCTGGCGTTGCCGCTCGCGTCGGCGCTCCTTATGCTCATGGACGAGTTGCGCGTGGACCTTCCGGGCGACGACACGGACGACTCGACGGAGCGTAAGCTTGATGAGCAAGCCGCGCGTGCGTACGCCATTCAAAGTGCCGGTGCTTCCCCTCAAGAAGCCGGTACGGTAGCGACCAGCATCGCAGAACAAGTCCGTCCTCCTAACCCGAATAATCTCAAAAAGAACTCGGCTTAGAAAAGTGGCTTGCTAGTAGCGGACGCCGATTTTGGCGCTGACGAGAACAACGCTGAGCGGAAGCGAGATGCTGCTTTGGCCTGTGACCGATTGACCAAGGTCGGTGGTGTGAAAGGATTGTTTGACCGAGCCTTGATAGCGCCCTTCGACGCCCAAGTAAAGCCGATCATTGAGCAGGTAATCAAGCCCGAGTCCGCCGGCAAATCCAAACGCATCTCTTGAGACATCGATGATCGTTCCCTTGTCTGAATTGATCACAAGCGAATGCTTCACCCACCCAAGGCCTCCGATCAGATACGTGATGACTTTAGGATTGGCATTGATATCCACCCGAACAAGACCGAGAACGGCGGACATGCGCGCGGAGATCGATGAGTTCGCTGAAGGGATCAGCGCGGTGGAGGATTGTTCTTTGGAGCGGAATTTTCCGCCGCCAACGCCGAAATAAACATGGGGCGACGTGCTGTGCAGAAAATCGGCCGACCATTCCGAGCCACTTGACCCTTCCTGCTCAGATCCATGTCCAAAATCAACGGAGCTCTTGGGAAAGCCATGGCCGTACATATATTCCAAGCGATTTTCGACGGCCCAACTGGTTTGAGATAGAAGAAGGATTGCGAAGAAGAGTTTTTTCATATCTGCACTAGCGTAACACAAATACGACGGGCGAGGACTGTTATCCAAAGGTAAAGGCGAAGGCTTGAACACCAGGATCCGAGAATTCGATTTCGAAGGTTCGGTCTTGAATGTCCTTTTCCCCCGATTGGCGGATCAACTGATAAAGTCGCTGCTCTTTAATAATTCCATTTCCTCTCTCATCAGTGTCCGAACCGTGATTGGCGCCGAGCACTTGCCCATCAAGCCGAATAACAAATGAAATAGGTTTCCCATTTGGCCCAGGACCCAGGACGAGATGGAGATCGCGGGCGTGGAATCGAAAAATAATTTTGCCTGGCGCCTTCATGAGAGCGGCATGCTCGTCAGTGATTTTCCATATTCCTCCGATCCCCCATTGATTCAAGGAAAGCGTCGTGGGGAGTACGTAAGCGGTGGCGCTGTTTTTTACCACGGGAGGATTGGAGAGTTGATGCGCCGCGCGGGCGTAACCCAAATACGTCTCGGGAGAATGAAGGGCTTCGTCCAACGCGGGGGCCTGCGAACCGTCAGCGCGAATCGACACGAGGCCTCCCGGAATATTTTTCGCGTCCGTTTCGCCGAGGAGCGACTGAATCTCATGCTCGGATTCCTCATAGCCCCCTTCGCCGAAATGCGTTTTGCGAATCTTTCCAGTCCCATCGACAAAATAGTGCGCGGGCCAATATTGATTTTCGAAGGCGCCCCATATGGCGTAGTCGTTATCGATCGCCACTGGATAGCTCACGCCAAGTTCTTTCACGGCTTTTTCGACGTTCACAGGATTTTTCTCAAACGCAAATTCTGGCGTGTGGACCCCAATCACAATCAGGCCGCTTGATCTGTATTTTTCCGCCCAGGCTTTGACGTAAGGAAGTGTTCGTAAACAGTTAATGCAGGAGTAGGTCCAGAAGTCGATCAGGATGACTTTGCCTTTTAAGGATTCGCGTGTGAGAGGCGCAGAATTCAGCCATCGAGCCACTCCGGCGAGCTCGGGCATGTCTCCCAAAACGGCCTTTTCCCTGGAGACCGGGGCGGGTCGGGCGATGCCAATCAATTTCTGCTCGATCGACTCGGTTTGGAAGCGTGAAAGACGCGTGAGAGTTCCTCGATCCCAGCCCAGGGCAATCGCCGCGACACCGAACAGAACTAAAACGCCCA
>JAYWEN010000429.1:0-2286 GCA_043779245.1 Elusimicrobiota bacterium
CCAGCCGTCGGGCGGTTCGACTCGCCATGCAGGACCATGATGCCGAAGAGCTCTCGAGAGTAATAGAAGTTCGATTGGAATCGGGTGAGGGTTTAGAAATCGCTTTGAGAGAAGCCTGTTCGATTGTCGGGCTCTCCCCTCAACCTCAGACAATAAACTACGCGGGTTTGAAAACCGTCGGCGATGCGCTGACGCTCCTTGAGCGAAAAAAGACGGGTACGCTGCGACAGTTGTTTTCTAGGATCCAAGGCGATAGCGTCTGGAGCCTACTCATCTATTCTTTGGCGCCACCTGTGACGTCGAGAGATCTTACTTATGAGTACTTGGGCAGTGCCGACCCTGAACTCGTCGGCGTTCTTAATTTGTTGCGAGCGGCTAAGAGCGAAGATTATCGGCGGCGATTAGGCCTGCTCGCGAAGAACTCTCCATTTTCAGGAAGCAACACGCCGAAAGGGTGGGCTGAAAGAGTGTCAGGTAGCCTATCGTACCCGGCAGCCAACGGCGATGAGCCAGTACGTTGGCGATCCGGTCCGGCTGGCGCTCGAGCACGTTCGATCAGCGTTCGACTTACCGACGATGAAACCATCGACGTGAAGGGAACAGGAGCTGGCGGGCTCGCCTATCCGATTGGTTTTTCGGACATGTATCCCGAGCTGCGATCCACATGGGTTCGCTTCGGATTATTGAAGTACTCCGCGGAACTGGAACTTTGGAATGGTTTGCGTTTACAGGAGATCGCCCTGAAATGTCTCGGCCATCCCCTAGCGCTTTGCACGCCATTACAGATATCCCAGCTGAAAACGGTTTTTCTAAATCATGAGCTCGTAACCGTCAAAAACTATGTGATGCGCTGCGTGGCCCAAGGTGGAGATAGCGGCGAAGAGGCTATACGAGTCATAAAATCAATGCTCGAATGGTTTACCGATCGTCGTCCTTTTGGCGCCCTGTCCACCGATGAGCTCGCAGAGTCGTTTTTACGTGAAATGCCTTTGGTTCAACTGCATTCAGAGATGCCATCTACCGATGTGCGCGCGGTTACGGCGGGAGGATTGTCTGTTTCGGAATTAGCAGACCAATTCGATCAAGTCTATAAGGCCTATGGCCAAAGCTTTAGAAAGCCGATCTATTCGAAAAGCGATCCAATCTCTTTAACGAGTCAGGTGTATGTTCGAATGGCGTACGAAATGAACCGTGATGGAGTGCGAGACATGCTGCATCGAGCCGCCGAACAGTTGGGAGAGACTGCCGGGGTGGCGATTGGTGTCGGTGGCGATATTTCAGCCGCTCTTTCGAGCTCAAATGCCGTCGCATTCTCATGGGCAAAAGACTTTGACGGTGCGTTTCTCCCGGAGCGCAGTCAAGAATGGCTGGATGAAATAGCGGCTGGCGTTGCAGCCCGAAAATCAATCAGGTCTGGCGAGGAAACCTTGGTTGCGTTTGCCCGATTTCTTACGGGAAATGATTCCAATAATGCGTTTGTGAAAAGCGAATTCTTTATCGCGTTATCTGGAACGTCCAGTAAAGTGAGGGAGTATCTTATCCGACATCCGGAACAAACCATGCTTCATCCGAAGTATGTCGTTGCGCTAACCGCCATGGAAAAGAGTTCATCGGCAAGCGTCGCGACTCTTCCCTTCTCCGTTTCGGCTCAAGCCTCTGCCGACTCCCCCTTATTTACACAGCTGATGCATATAATTTTCGGAGAGATGCCCGAACGATGGAGTGCTGTAGACACACTTCTGGCTCACGTAATGCCTTTGCGGCATTCCGATCTCCAAATGCTCATTGAAGCGTTATTCCTGTTTGGACCTTTTCATCTCTTCTATAAGTGGCGAGGCCTTAGAATCGAGGCGGCGTACCCGCATCTTAAGGAATACGCGCATCGCGCCGTAAAGGGATCTGGTGAAATGCATGAACGTTCTGTGACGTCGTTTCTAGAGAATTTTTATGCTCCAGAATCCCTTCTTCCTTATAAAGAGATGCTGCCGGAGGCCGAATGGGTCACTAAAGCCAACCAGTTCATTGAGAGAATGAATCAGGATGGTCGCTTTCAAAAAGTTATTCTGCGCGCAGCATAAATCCCCTTGAAAACGGGCAAAACGCCTGTTAACCTTCCAGCGATTCAGTTTTATCCGAATCGAAATCATTCTATTAAGGGAGTTTTTCAGATGAAGAAATCTATTTTTCTTGCAGGACTATTTTTGTGCTCAGCCGGCGTTTTCGCGGCGGACACGCGAACCGATTTGGCAGAGGGAAAGAAGCGCAATGAAGAGGCGTATGAACGGA
>JAYWEN010000430.1:0-3695 GCA_043779245.1 Elusimicrobiota bacterium
CCCGCTTGGGTTGAAGAACTGGCCCATATGGACGTGAATCAGTTGACCCCGATGCAGGCGCTACTAAAATTGCAGGAATGGAAGGAGACACACCGAACATCATGAAAATCCAAGAACGTCGTAAACATCCGCGACTTCCCCTTCACTTAAGCGTCGCCAAATTAGTCGATTTTACGTGCGACGGAATGGATCAGCCGGCTCCCGCTATTTTGGTCGACTTATCAGCAGGCGGTCTTTCCATGATCGCTTTTGCCTTACCCAGCCTGACCAAGAACGTGACCTTTCGGTTGCAGCTTCCTGGCATCGTGAACGCCCAGCTCCATGGCAAAGTCGTTCGTGCACACAAGAAAGGCGAGACCTACCAAGTCGGAATTGCCTTCACCGAATTTAAAACCGAATGGGAATCGCTCGTCTCCAAACTTTTCAAAGCCTACTACATCTGCGAAGACCGCTTAGCTCAGGGCGACCGCCGCTTTTGTTTCAAACAATGCGCCTTCTGGGGTCTCTGCCAGAAAGACGAAAAAGCACGAGTCTTTCCCAAAGCCGTACTCGTCTAGCTTTGTCTAAGATCCAAAAACTGCCCGAAACCCTCATCCGTCTTATCGCCGCCGGCGAAGTGATTGAACGGCCGGCGAGTGTCGTCAAAGAACTGGTTGAAAACAGCCTGGACGCCGGAGCGGCCTCCATTTCCGTGGATATTGCGTCGGCCGGGCGTACCCGCATTCGCGTTTCCGATGACGGAGAAGGCATGTCCCGCGAAGACGCACTGCTTGCGCTGGACCGCCATGCCACATCCAAACTGAAGACATTCGCCGATCTCGAACAAATGAACACGTTTGGTTTTCGCGGGGAGGCGCTGCCTTCGATTGCGGCCGTGTCTCGCCTCACGCTTTCCACGCGGTCTCGCGACGCCGAACAGGGATGGATTTTAGAACTCGACGGGGGGAAGCTCATCACCCATAAAGCCGCGGGGATTCCGCCTGGCACAACGATCGACGTGAAAGATTTATTCTTTAACACGCCGGCCCGGTCCAAGTTTTTGAAACGTGATTCGACTGAACGAGCTCACGTTTTAAAAACGATGCAGGACATCGCGCTGGCCCATCCCAACGTCCGTTTCAGCGTCGTGATGGATGGCAAATCGATTCTTTCATTAGGGCCAGCAAAGGTGCTCGGTCTGCGCATTGCCGATTTGTGGGGCCAATCGCTCAGCGATCAGTTGGCCTCGATCGACGTCTCTCAAGGTCCCTGCGCCATTCGCGGTTTCGTAAATACGATTCCGGCGCACCACGCGACCAAGGCGTTCCAAGTTCTGTTCGTCAATCAACGACCCGTTTTGCAGCGCTCCCTGAATCACGCGGTGTATGAAGCCTATCGCGAATGGCTTCCCGTGGGACGTCATCCCGCCTATTGTTTGTTTATCGATTTGAATCCGTCTTATGTGGATGTGAACGTCCATCCCTCTAAACGTGAAGTGCGTATCTCTGATGAGCGCGCCACCTACGATTTACTTTTCGCATCCATTCGCAATCTCCTAAAGGGAAGCGCCCAGGCCTCACTCACGCCATCGCTTGAAATGCCGAAGAAACCAGATTCCTCTTCCTGGACAACTTTTGACCCGCGAAAATCATTTGCGCAGTCACCGACCGTTCAAGACGCTACTGCCGCATTACTCATGCAGGCGCCGACAGGAATCTCGAAAGACGATTTATTTGCGGTCACCGAAGCGAAAACCCAGACTCCCGAGTGGAAGACACTGCGCTATCTGGGCCAATTCCAAAAAGTGTATTTGCTATTCGAGCAAGGGGAAGAACTTCTTTTAGTCGACCAGCATGCGGCGGCCGAGCGCGTGCTCTATGAGCGCCTCCTCGTTCAAGTCTCAACACACAACGTGGCCCGCCACGCGCTGCTCACGCCACTGCTCTGGGATGTGCCGCCGACACATGCCGACACGGTACGTTCGTTTCAGCCGGAGCTTCAGAAAATGGGATTTATGCTGGAAGAGTTTGGACCGCATACCTTCGCGCTCAAAGAATGGCCGGCCGTTCTTCCTGAGACCAAACAAGCCAAACGCTTTTTAGAAGAAGTGCTCGAAGCCTTTCAAACCGAACGGCCAACAAGTCAAACCGCTATTCAACATCAGATTGCCGCCCGTGCCGCTTGCCGCGCGGCCATCATGGCGGGCGATTCGATTTCAGGCCCAGAAGTCGCCCACTTGATGGAAGATCTTTCCGCGTGCGAGCGCCCGATGACTTGCCCCCATGGCCGTCCCACGCACATCCGATTTCCCATGTCGGATCTTCATCGCCGCTTTCGCCGCACCTAATTAAGGAGATTGTATGGCTTACCTCGATGATAATTTAGCTTCAGGAGAACACGTCGCCTATCAAACGCGCATGCATAGTTATCCTGTGTTCAAAGGCTTGCTCTCCTCATTCGCCGTTTACACTGTATCGGGTCTCCTTCTCACAATGGCCCATCATCATGTCAGCCGAGAAGTGATTGGAGTCCTGGCTCTTCTTGTGATTCTTTTCGGCAGCATTCCTTTTTGGATTGAATTTATCCGACAACGCAGCTCCGTGATGGCGGTCACCGATCGGCGTGTCTTGATCAAAATGGGCGTCTTCAATCAACGGTCGGTGGAACTTGTTTTGAGTAAGATTGAAGGCATCGCGGTCGACCAAACCTTTTTGGGTCGCCTGCTTGGGTTTGGGACTGTCGTCATCACCGGAACCGGAGGCACGCACGAGTCGTTCGATCTCATCCGAAATCCCATGGAATTTCGCAAGAAAGTCCAAGAGCAGATCGGCTCACCGGCGTATCATTAATCCTTTCTTAGCCATTGTGGGGCCCACGGCCTCGGGCAAAACCGAGCTCGCCCTCAAACTCGCGAAAGAGCAAAATGCCGAACTCATTTCTGTCGATTCGAGACAGGCCTACAAACATCTCCGCGTCGGCACGGCCAAACCCGAAGGAACCTGGACAAACAATGTCTACCTGGTGGACGGAATTCCCTATCATCTCCTCGATTTTCTAGATCCTTCCAAATCCTTTTCCGCAGCGGACTTCGTCCAACTCGCTCTTGAGAAAGTGTCTGAAATTCAGAAGCGGGGGAAAACACCTATTTTTGTCGGCGGGACAGGACTTTATTTTAAAGCACTGACCGAAGGATTGGCCAACATGCCGCCCGCCAACGACGACTTACGCGCCAAGCTACAAGCCGAAGCTGAGCAGAACGGGCGCGCCGCGTTGCATGCGCGACTCGCCACGATCGATCCCGAGGCTGCCGCGAAGATCCCGGCCAACAATATCCAACGCGTCGTGCGCGCGCTTGAAGTGTTCGAAGTCTCAGGCAAGCCCATTTCACAGTGGCATGCCGAGCATGAGAAATCGGGCCTCAAACTGCACTCCATCGGAATTAATCTATCCCGAGAAGAACTTGTTCATCGGATTGAAGCGCGATGCCGTACAATGATGGATCAAGGCATGATCGAAGAAACCCAAGTATTGCTGTCTAAAGGCTATTCCGAAACCAGCCCCGCGCTCACGGGATTGGGCTATCCTCGCATCATCGCGATGCTTAAGGGAACAATCACCAAGCCCGAATGTCTGAACCTTCTGATTCAAGACACCCGCCAATACGCCAAACGTCAAACCACCTGGTTTCGACATCAAATGGTGGTTGAATGGAAAAA
>JAYWEN010000431.1:0-5905 GCA_043779245.1 Elusimicrobiota bacterium
CCCTTCCTTGGAAATATCCTCGAAGCCAAAAAGAAACTGGCCGGATTGCGTGACGTGTTTGTCACAGGCGGCGCACGGGAAGGCGCCTTATCGTTTGACGAACTGATGGCGGCTTCCCAAGAATCACCAGAATCAGTTCCGCGCGCGACGAACCCAGACGCCGTTGCCCTCATTATTTATACCTCAGGAACCACCGGTAAGCCCAAAGGGGCTATGCTGACACACCAGAACTTTATTCGCAACGCCGAGCAATGCCGCGCCATGGTCACGACCCTGCGTCGCAAAGATTCCTTTTTGTGTCTTTTGCCCATGTTTCATTCATTCGCATGGACTGTTTGCGTTCTGCTTCCTATCTACATGGGCTGCAAAATTGTGATCATCGAATCCCTCCAACCGTTCAGCGACGTGATCAAACAAATCGTCAAACAACGGGTCGCCGTGTTTGTCGGCGTGCCGCCCATCTATGCCGCTCTATTACGCGTTCCTTTCTGGTATCCGATGCGCTGGATTAATCCTCTCCGCATCTGCATTTCCGGTGCGGCGGCTCTGCCGACGGCGGTTCACCAAAAGTTTGAAGCAAAATTTGGGCTGCCTCTTATGGAGGGCTACGGACTGACAGAAGCAAGCCCCGTCGTGACCTTAAATCCTGAATCCAAACGCGTAGCGGGTTCGATCGGAAAAGCACTGCCTGGGGTCGAGTTGCGTTTTGTCGATGAAGCGGGGCATGACGTGGCCGATGGCGAAGTAGGGGAGATCTGTATTAAAGGTGACAACGTCATGAAGGGCTATTTTCATCAGGACGATGCCACGCGCGAAGCGTTTTTGGATGACGCGCAAGAGTGGTTGCGTTCAGGGGATTTGGGCTTTAAAGATGCCGAAGACTATATCCATATCTCTGACCGAAAAAAAGATTTGATTATCGTCAAAGGGCTGAATGTCTATCCCAAAGAAGTGGAAGATATTTTGATGGAACATCCTGCGGTGCTGGAAGCGGCCGTCGTAGGAATCGCAGACGAGACAGGCGATGAGTTGATCCGTGCCTATGTGACTCTCAAGCCTGACTCTCAGGTGGACAAGCAAGAGCTTCTCAAACTCTGTCGCGGTAAGCTGGCGCCCTATAAATGCCCCAAGGATCTCGAAATCCGCAAGGACCTGCCCAAAAATACCCTCGGAAAAATCCTTAAGCGCGAGCTGCGTAAGTCGTGACGATCCCCTTAAGAGACGCTATCCTCAAGGCGGCTGGCCACCCAAACACGGGCTTGTGGCTCGTCGGAGGGCCCGTTCGAGATACTCTGCTCGACCTTCCCTGCGACGATTGGGACATGGTCTGCCGAAAAGCCAAAGCGGTGGCCCAAGCCACAGCGAAAACACTGCATGCCAAATTCATCACCCTCGACGACAAACATCGTATCTATCGGGTTATTCTTCCCGAGGCTTTTCGGCCCGTGCACACGCTGGATTTTGCTGAGCTTCAAGGCAAAACCATTGAAGAGGACTTAAAGCGGCGGGATTTTACGATTAACGCCATGGCCGTGAAGCTCATGGCGTTTAGCCAGGTGAGCCCACTAAAAGACGTCATTGACCCGTTCGGCGGAGAGCGCGATTTGAAAAAAGGCGTCATTCGTCTCGTGAGTGAGCGGGCGCTCCGCGAGGATCCGTTACGGCTCTTACGGGCATTTCGCTTTGCCGCTCAATTCCAGTTTACCATCGCGCCTCTCACCGTGCGCCGCATTCGGAAAGAGGCGAAAGGGTTATCCATCGTTGCGGCGGAACGCATACGTGAAGAACTGCTGCGACTTGGAAAACAGCGTCGGACAGGTCACGTCTTGCGAGCGATGGACCGCGCCCGCGTGCTCTCCATGATCTTCCCGGAAATCGAGGCCTGTCGTCGGACAGCCGTACGTTTCTATGGCCCCGGTGGGGTGCTTAAGCATTCCTTTGAAACTGTTGAGAATTTTGAATGGATTGTCGAGCGCATCATGGAAGAAGCCAACAAAAGCAATCCCACTTCAAAAGCCTCATATTTATCACCGGCGCACGCCTCCGTTCTTCCATTGGATGCTCTACGCGGGTATCTCCTTGGGTCCGTGGGTGGCTATCCACGTATCGCGTTATTGAAATGGGCTGCGTTCCTTCACGATATCGGTAAGCCTGCGACGGCTAAAATGCTGAAAGGTCGACTACGTTTCTTTGAACATGAACATGTCGGGGCGGCGCTGGCGATGAGCGTGGGAAAGCGCCTGCGTTGCAGCCGCCAAGAAGTTCAGTTGCTGGGGCTGTGGGTTCGCAATCACATGCGCACGGGCAATCTTGCGGCGGCGCCGAGAATTACGGATAAAGCGGTTTCGCGTTACTTTCGCGATCTGGGCGAAGACGGCGTAGGAATGATCCTCATTTCGCTCGCCGACCACTACGGCTATCTTTCGCGCCAGGTGTGGGGGAAAGGAAAAGACTCCGTCGAGAAAATTAGTCGGCTCCTTCTTTCGTCCTACTATGAACAACGTGCGAAAATTCTGCCCCAGCGATTGCTCAATGGACATGACCTGATGAAAGCCCTAAAACTCAAACCGGGGCCGAAGATTGGACAGCTCTTAGAAAAAATTCAGGACGCGCAGTCGGAAGGAAAGGTCACGACGAAAGAAGAAGCGCTAAGCTTTGCTAAACGGAAGCTAAGAGCTAAGAGCTAAAAGCGAATAGCTAAAAGCTTTTAACTTTTCGCTTTTAGCTCTTCGCTCTTCTCTGCAGTGGGTTTAGGAATTAAACCGGTAACCGTTTTTGCCGACGGTTTCAATGCGCTCGGCAAAATCGCCAAGCTTGCTGCGCAGGCGCCAGATGTGAGTGTCGAGGGTTCGCGCCGATTCCTCGGCTGACTTTCCCCAAATGACCTGCCCTATTTCTTCACGTGTAATCACAGCTCCTCGTTTAGACACCATCATGAGAAGAAGATCAAATTCTTTCGGCGTCATTGCGACAGCCGTGCCGCTCAGCCACACCTGCCGGCGATCGGCGCTGATTTTGAAGCCGTTGTTTTCAAAATCGGTGACGGGACCGAGCGATTGCTTGCGGCGCAACACGGCACGTACGCGCGCCACAAGCTCGCCTGCGTCAAAAGGCTTCGTCAAATAATCATCGGCGCCGACCTCGAGCCCTGTGATCTTGTCGACGACCGTGGAACGTCCGGTGAGAATGATAACAGGAACCCAACGCGTGCGATCTTCATCGCGCAACCGGCGCGTGATGTCGAGTCCGTCGGCATCGGGCAATCCTAAGTCCATGAGAATCAAATCCGGAATTTCTTCATTGATGCGTTGAAAGGCTTCTTGCGCATTTTGGGCGCAGGTCAAATGAAAGGTGCCGTGGCTTTCGAGCGCTTTGCGTGTCAACTGCATTTGACCGGGCTCGTCCTCGACGATAAGAACTTTCGTGACTTTTGGGATTGCTTGGCTTTCCATCATCTCACCGCTAATTTAGATGGAGTTATCAGTATTTTCAAGGGGTATCTCACAAAACACTCAAAATCTGCTTGCAATTTGGCTTGAGGGGGGGTAAACATTCATCGAGCTATGAATCCGACCGAAAAACAGAAGAAAACCATTCTTGTAGTCGATGACGACCCCTACATCGTAGACGTTCTAGCGCGCCAGCTCAAAGCCAAGGGATTCCTTGTCCTTCAGACCACGGACCCCGAAACGGCGTACATTCTGGCGGAAAAGGAGCTGCCGAATCTCATTATTTCTGATGTGGCGATGCCCGCGCTCGACGGCTTCACGCTGCTGAAAGGGCTCAAGAGCAATAAGCTGACCTGTCATATTCCTCTCGTTCTTTTGACGGGTAGCGACAAGATGGTGGACGTGGAGGAAGGCTTTGCGTCCGGCGCGCAAGCGTATCTACTCAAACCCTTTGATTGGGAAACTGCCTGGCCAAAACTTCAGCCGCTTCTGCAGATGTAATCGGTAGGACCTAACTACTTATCGTTTTGGGATTTGTTCTGCGTCTCGAGGTAGCCCTCGATCGCTCGGACAGTTCGTTCGCAGCCCTTTTGTGCCATCTCGAGCATTTCCTTCACGTCGCTTCCTACCTGCCCAAACATGCCGCCTAAAACCATTCCGATCGAACCTTGAACGGCGGTCAGAGGCGTACGCAATTCGTGGTTCAAGCTAGGGACAAAGCTTGCCATCCATTCATACAGACGCCAGTGGGCGGAGAGAACGGCGCACAAGGCTCCTGCCGAACGGAGTTCGGCTTCACGTGGTTGAATCTTTGTTTTCGCCGCGAACGGGCCCAGAAAAAGAATTCCAAGCACTTTGGTTTCTCCAGAAATTGGAACCAGCGCAAATTTTTCTCCCTTCTTCAGATGGGGTTTCAAAAGTTTACTCAAAGCACCCATCGGGGTCGAAGACGACGTTTCCACTATTTTGTTCGTTGAGAAGCATTCACCAAAAGGTCCGCCGTCGACTTTTAGCGCAATGGTCGCTGTTTTAACAAAGGGGATGCCATCCACCGCTCGCAATCGCAAATCCCCGCGGTCGTCGAGCTGAAGAAAAATACACACTTTGGTTTTCCACGTGGTCCGAAGCATTCGGACCGTCGCGTTTAGAATTTGTTCAAAGCTGAGTTGCGCGTTATCCATAATCTAGACTCCGATGAGAACACCCAACGGCTTCAGCAAATCGTTAATTTGTCCGACGAGAGTCATGGGATCGAATGGCTTTGCCAAATAGCCGACCGCGCCCATGTTAAGCGCTTCCTGAATTTCCGATGGCATCGATCGTGCGGTAAGAAAGATGACGGGAATATTCGTCAAATCGGGATCGGCTTTTAGCGCCTTGCAGATTTCCATACCGTTCATTTCGGGGAGCATGACGTCGAGGAGAATCAACCCGGGTCGGAACTCTCTGGCCATGGGAATAACTTTATCGCCCTGAAATGTGATCGCCAACTCGCATTTGCCTAAACGAGTGAGCACCATTTTCAGGATGACTTGAATATCGGGATCGTCTTCGGCGACTAAAACTCTCATAGGGCTAGTGCGGATTTAACCCTAAAAAGCGCGCATTACAAGAGTTTTTATCGGGTGGGAACGTCGCGCAACACATCGGGCACAATTTTTATTTGCTTGGTCACGTTTATGGGCTGCATCTGGATTGAGTGGTTGATCGTGTCGTCATAACTGATCGTCAAATTCGCGCCGGCAGGACCGCCATTGATTATGTTGTTCTCAATAATAAGGGTTCCAGCCTGGGCGGGATCGGCGGCCTGGAAATCGCCCACATGGACCGCTCCCGCGAGGTTCCAACCCGTATCTTTCACAATCAGATTGCCTCTGACATACAGGAATCCTCTAAAACGGACTTTAGCGTAGGTCCCGGCTGGGAATAAATTGGGGGTCGAAAGGGGACACGGACCACCTCCGGGGACAGCTAGGCTTTTGCATGGCCACGGACTTACCGATTCAGGCCAATAGGCATAGTCCAAAGGCGCTGTAAGCGGTACACGAAGTGAAGGGGCGGTAGGGTTAGGATCGTTCGTCCCGGTTTTCACATGCCCTCCCAGCGTTAAATTTCCCATGACGATCACATTGACGTTATCGAAATTAATATCTCTAAATTCCGCATCACCCTCGATAAAAATATCTTTTCCAGCCACTGTTAAGGAAGGGGTGCTGTCAAAAACTAAAATATTTCCTGGAGAGTTAAAATATCCGCAGTCCGTGGGTGTCGGAGGGGGGGCCGTGCAGTTTGATCCCGAGAATGGATTTTTTGCAGCATCCGCCAATTGGTAGGGCTTAGAGACAGGCCGACTCGCTCGCGCACTATTTTTATAGGACGCCGTGTCGACCACAGGGGGTAGCGAGAGCGATGCGTTTGACCAATATTCCTTCTGATCTGAGTTGCTTTGAGTACGG
>JAYWEN010000432.1:0-2582 GCA_043779245.1 Elusimicrobiota bacterium
GCTTTCGGGCGATACCCGCCGTGACGATAAAAAGGTCGGATCCGGTCGTAGGACCATAATCATTGGTTCCAGTGATGGTGGCGTCAGACCCGAGGACAGGGCCGACCTGGGAGAGATCAAGGGCTTTGCCCTGAGGCATTCCTTCAACCACGTCAACCAATACCACGTCAAAGGTTCCTTTCTCCGCCAGCCACGCCGCCGCGCTGGCTCCGACATTTCCTGCTCCAACAACTGAAATCTTTTTGCGCATAATCATTCCGTCCTTATCGAAAATCTATTGTCCGTCGATTATATCAAAGGGATTCCGAGCAGTAAGTACTGAGGCCAGCCAGGTCCGAGCGCAGATTGGACGCGTCGAAAGGGTCCAAAGCTTGGGATCCCAAGTCGATCCCAGGGGCCGATCCCATGCCGAGCGGTCGATGATCCTGGAAGTGTTTTGTCCAAGGAATTTCAGAGGTGCTCGCATACAGCGACGTCCAGGCGGGGAACATCCGGTCTAGGTCTGCGTAGGAGAAAGGAGTGGACCGATGCAGTCGTCGCCCGATTTGAGAGGCAGCGCCCGCTATCCGAGGAAGACATTCGAGCATGACATGCGTACCTTGACGGTTTACTTTGCGGAACCGAAATCGGTGTCCGCGAAATCGGCCGACGAGGCTTACTTGGGGCGGCCAGTACCACCATTCCGTTCTTGGGGGTGCACCTTCAGAGAACTCAACCCCTAGACGTTCATAGGCCACGAGATCCAGACGTTGCTGCCTGCTTACCGCAATCATCAAGAGCGTTAGGACAAGTACGGACACAGCGACTCCCCCCAGTGCCCGCGCGAATAAAATTCCGCCGAAGTTCATGAGGGGCGATTGGGTTTATCGGCGCTCATCGCATGTCGAATCATCTGTAAAAGAGTCCAGCGCGCCCAGGGATCCGTTCGATCAAACCCTTTAAGCGAAGAGTCATTCAATGGAACGTCCATGCGAGGGGACAATTTTTTGGACCCTTTATTGAAGGAGTACGGAATATGCAGCGCGTCCAGGTCCTTGGTGACCCAGCCGACTGACTTTTCGACAACGATAGTCTTTCCTTTAAATTCATTTTCAGCGGGCCAGAATTTTGGCTTCTTCGGAAACAAAATAAATTTCCCTGAACTCATCGCCACCGTTCCTTTGCCGGAGCTAAAGGCCACTTCTAAACGTAATCGGCCGACCGAGTTTAATTTGATTGGGACCATGAAATCGACGGTAGGGTTACGGCCAAACGGCCAAAGAAGATCAACGTGTTCCTGTTTCACGTCCTGGTCGCTTAATGTCCAAGTCACATTCATTTCTTTAGGAAGAATATCTTTCATCCGATCTTGATGGATCGTGCAGATTATCTTTTGCCCTTCGAAATACTTGTCATGGTCACAATCGAGCAAGCTCTCCGATCCACGAGCACCATACAAAAGGCCTGAAAGTAGGAATAGAGGGATGGCGAAGACCCATCGAGTCGAAATCATCGGCTCATCATACCAAGGCGTTGAGTCGACTTCGAATTTTAAACCGCTTTGGCTTCTTCGGCTTGGAGGACTTCGATGTAGGCTTTGGCGACGTCGGGGTGGAATTTCTTGCCAGCTTGTTCATCGAGTATGGCCAGAATTTGTTCGGGCGCATAGCCGTTCATGCGCATTTCTTCGCAGGCTTCGATGGCCGATAGGATGTGCCCCCCAAAAGGGATTTCATCGCCTTTGAGGCCTCGAGGGAATCCGGAGCCGTCGTAACATTCGTGATGAAAAACAATCAGGTGGGCCGCCCCTTTCAAAATATCGATCCCTTTGATCATGTCCGAGCCAATCATGGGATGGGTTTGCTCCATGTGCGGCGATTCCATGATGAGGACGCGCGACATATTCCATCCACCTGCCACTTTGAGAAAACCGACGTCATGCAAGAGCGCCGAGTAGTACAGATCCTTTAAGAGTGGACCTTCCACCCCGAGCTTGCGGCCGAGAGACGTGGCGCGCTGCGCGAAACGCCAACAGTGGCCGGCCATGCGCATATCCCGGGCTTCGATCGCGCTGATTACAATTTCAATCATATTGGAATAAAAGTTTCTAAATCCCCCCACGATCCGGGCGTTGGCGATGGCGAGAGCCGCAAGACTCGCCAAACTTTGTAAAAGCGCCTTATCCCCCTCTGTAAATTCGCCTTCCGCTTTTTTGTTTAAGATCTCAAGAACACCGACGAGTTCTCCGCCGGCAATCATCGGCACGCAAATGACAGATTTGGTCTTAAACCCTGAAGCCTGATCGTGCTGGCCCGTAAACCGGGAATCTTTTGTGACGTCGTTAATGAGTACAGGTTCGCGTTTCTCGGCAACCCATCCCGCGATGCCTTCCCCAATTTTTATTTTGAATTTGGTGACCATTCCGCCTTTCTCGCCTGTGGCCACCTTGAAAAAGAGATGTTGCTGGTCTTCATCTAAAAGCATAATGGCCGAGGCTTCGCAGGAAAACATTTGCTCGGCCGATTGGCCGATACGTTTAAGCAAAGCATCCACGTCCAAAGTCGATGCGAGTCCTTTTGCCAAAGTGAAGAGCCCTTTCACAA
>JAYWEN010000433.1:0-3709 GCA_043779245.1 Elusimicrobiota bacterium
TGAATGCTGGTTGTTTTAGAGCGTACGAGCTGAACAAACATCTCTTCCTTTAAATCGTCCAAAGCGTCTGGACCTAAGGGATTTTTGGCGCGCCATACCTCGTTGGGCGCCACGAGCCAGGCTTGGGCGAAACGGCGCTGATCGTGAAGACCAAGGGATCGACCACTGGCGAAATGGATGGTCATGCGGGATTTTTCAGCAGAGGGACTTGGATGCACAATCAACTGTCCCGTCATTCTCATGTGAAAAAACGCTCGTTGGCCATTGGAAAGATTTGCCCAAAGATACTTTCCCTTTCGCCCGAACCCTTGCCAGATTTGGCCATCAAGCGCGCGCGCCCATTGCGCGACTTTAGATTTATTCATGAGTAGAACATCGGAAACTTCGACACGCAATGATCTGTCACCTTGGAGAGTTTTTTCAAGGTCGCGACGAATCGTTTCTATTTCTGGAAGCTCAGGCATCGTTTGGCTCAATCCGTTGAATCACTAACGTTTCGATTTGGCGTAGCGATCCATGATTTTTTTCTCGTCAGGCGTTAGGCTTTCTACGCCCTCTTTTAAAACCTTATCGAGAATGCGGTCTACGCGAACCACAAGCTCGTCGGTCACTTCATGCATTTGGATAGGTCGTGATTTTGGTTTTAGTGATCGTATCCACCCTTTGACCTGAATGACGACGCTGCCGGAAAAGACAAGATACAAATAGCCTGTTAGCATTCCGCCCAGGTGAGCAAAGCGTGAAATGCCGGCGCCGCCACCCTGGAATCCTGCAAACAATTCGATGAAGGCGAAAAGGATAGCCGCCTGCCACACCTTTAACGGAATGAGGAAGTAGAGGTACATTACCGCGTTGGGAAATAAAACGGCGAAGGCGACGATAAGGCCAAAGATTGAACCCGACGCACCGATCGTTGGGACGGTCGAATGAGCCGAAAGCAACAGGACGCAGGCCGCAGCCCCAAGCCCCGTGATGAAGAAATATTTAACGAATTCGAAGGTTCCCCAGCGTCGCTCGAGCTCCGCGCCGAACATCCAGAGCACCAGCATGTTAAAGAGCCAGTGAAAAATCCCACCGTGTAAAAATAAATAGGTAAAGGGTTGCCACACCCAATAGTGATGCAGGACTTGTTCAGGAACAAGTCCCAGGTGGTTTTCAAGCCACGCACCAGAGAACTGCTGGACAATGAGAAGAACGCCCGAGATCGAAATGATCCAAGCGATGGCACCGCGAAAGCCGGCGCGGCCCAACGGTCGATGCAGATCTTCGAACGCCATTACGCTTTTCCCACCGGCGTCATCTCAGACCAGTTCGTTCCTGTTTTCAAATCGACCACAATTGGGATTCGAAGCGTGATCGCCGTTTCCATAATCGTTTTGATTTTACCTTGTGACGTATCAAGATCGCCCGACGGGACTTCAAAAAGGAGTTCGTCATGAACCTGCAGAAGCATGTTTCCCTTCCACTCATTGCGCCGCTCCATCATTTTAATCATCGCGATTTTGATAACGTCAGCGCTGGTGCCTTGGATGGGAGTGTTCATGGCCGTGCGCTCGGCGAACCCTCGCATCGCCCCGTTGGCCGATTGAATCTCAGGCAAATAACGAATACGGCCCAATAAGGTACGAACATACCCATCTTTCCGTGCCTCTTGAATAATTTTTTCAATCCAAGCCTTCACGCCGGGATACGTTTGAAAATAGCGATTGATGTGGTCTTGGGCTTCCTGGACGCCAATGCCAAGCTGTTGCGAAAGTCCGAATGCCGAGATGCCGTACACAATGCCGAAGTTGATTGACTTGGCGACGCGACGCAGTTCAGGAGTCATCTCCTTAGGAGAGACGCCAAAGATTTCACTCGCCGTGCGCACATGGATGTCGCCGCCTTCTTGGAAGGCTTGAACAAGCGTTTTATCCTCGGAAATGTGCGCGAGCATGCGGAGATCGATTTGTGAGTAATCCGCGGACAGCAAGAGAGAACCCTCTTGAGGAATAAAGGCTTGCCGAATTTTCCGTCCCAGTTCAGTGCGAATCGGAATATTTTGGAGATTCGGATTGCTCGAGGACAAACGCCCTGTAGCGGCGACAGTCTGGTTGAATGAGGTGTGCACGCGATTGTGAGGTCCCTCGACAGCCGTAAGGAGGCCTTCAACATAGGTGGAGTGCATCTTTTGCAATTCGCGATATTCGATTAGATTCTTTGGCAAGGCGTGCAGCGGAGAAAGCTTCTGAAGCACCTCTTCGTCGGTCGAAAAGCCGGTCTTCGTTTTACGGATTACCGGCAATTTGAGCTTCTCAAAAAGAATAACCGCCAATTGTTTGGGCGAATTGATATTAAACGATTCGCCGGCCATGGCATGAATTTCCTTTTTGAGTTTCTCCGACTGAGCGAACAAGTCCACCCCTAACGCCTGCAGATAAGAAAGATCGATCCGAATCCCGATGCGTTCCATCTCTCCAAGCAGAGCGACCAAAGGCATTTCGAGATCATTAAAAAGAGGAAAGAGCTCTTTTTCTTTCATCTGAGGGTCGAACATCTCAGCCAGCCTCAACGTCATGTCCGCGTCAGCGCACGCATAGGGAGCTGCACTTGCAATCGGAACGTCAGCCATCGAAATTCGCTTTGACCCTTTCCCAATGAGTTGATCGATCGAGGTCATTTGTTCCGCTAAGATCTCCGCCGCCAGCTCTTTAAGTCCATGAGACAATCGCGAGGGATTGATTACATAGGATGCGACCATTGTGTCAAAGCTAAGCTTTCCAAGTTTAAAGCCATGGCGATTAAGAATCGCTGCGTCGTATTTCAAATTGTGGCCAACGAGATGAGGTTTCTGCCCTTTAAACAACTCCTCTAAATGTTTTCGAACAACGCTAAGTTCAAGTTGTTGTGGATCTCCCAACACTTGATGACCAATCGGGATATAGCAGGCTGTACCCACCTTGTAGGACAACGAGATACCGACAAGCTTGGCGGTCAAGGGATTGAGACTTGTTGTTTCTGTATCCAGCGCAAGGCGTTCTGCCTTCTTGGCTTGGCTTACCCATTGCAGTAGCGCTTCCTGAGTCGTCATTGTGACGTACTCGCGCGTCGAGACATCCACTGGCTTTACAGACGTTGGGGCAAGTTCTTTGAGCAAACCGATAAATTCTACCTTCTGTAAAAAGGGCGTGATGAGTTCCGGTGGTGGAATGACGATCTTGCACTTTTCCCAGTCGATTTCAATGGGAACCTCTCGATCAAGCTTCACGAGTATCTTGCTCTGTCGAGCGGCGGCCGCATGTTCCTGAAGCAGCGTACCGACTTTACCTTTAATGGTGGGAGCGGCTTCCAGAAGAGACTCGAGATTCCCAAACTCTTGGATTAACTTGACCGCCGTTTTCTCGCCAATTCCTGGCACGCCTTTTACGTTATCGCTTGAATCACCCATAAGAGCAAAGATTTCAGGGATTTGTTCGGGAGTGACACCATATTTGGCTACGACTTCCTCGGGACCATACGTCACATTTTTAAATTCGTTGAGCACTCGCACCCCGGGGCCGATGAGCTGGAGAGCGTCTTTATCCCCTGTCACGATTACGACATCTAAATCTTTTTGCCGCGCGGCGCGCGTAAAGTGTGCGATGAGATCGTCAGCCTCAAAACCATCCAGCTCATATCCGGCAAGATTCATCGCCACGACCGCCTCTCGGGCGAGCGGAAATTGGCTGAC
>JAYWEN010000434.1:0-5709 GCA_043779245.1 Elusimicrobiota bacterium
TCCCGTTACACCCGTGGCAAGGACTATCACAAAGTGATCGGAAAAAAGCTCGAGGCCTTTGTCAGATATCTTGGGGCACTCGAGCCGAACGTCCAATGCCGTACTTTCGTAGATACCGGTCCGCTGCTTGAGAAAGCACTGGCTCAACGAGCGGGACTGGGCTTCATCGGCAAAAATACGATGCTGATCACGAAAGGGTTAGGCTCTTGGGTATTTTTAGCGAGCATCATCACCACGATGGAATTGGAAGCCGACCTTCCCGATACGCGTTCGTGCGGCGAATGCCGCATTTGCATCGAGGCTTGTCCGACGGAGGCGATCACCGCCCCTTTTCAGCTCGACGCGCGGCGCTGTATTTCTTACCTCACCATTGAGGCCGATGGTCCGATTGCTGAAGACTTGCGGACGAAAATGGGGGAATGGGTATTTGGTTGCGACATCTGCCAAGAGGTGTGCCCTCATAATTCGCAGCGAGATACGAAGGGGCCCGAAACGCTGTCGCTAAGCTCGATTCTTGGAATCGCAAGTGAAGAAGAGTTTCGTAGCCGGTTTGCAGGGACTGCATTTATGCGTGCGGGTTGGGCAGGTCTCACGAGAAATGCTTGTGTGGCGGCCGCCAATCTCAAGCGGCGCGATTTAATCCCTCAACTTGCTCATCTCTCTAGGCACGATCCTCACATCGTTGTGCGGGATCAGGCCGCCTGGGCGCTTCAGCAGCTGCGTTAAGTTAAACCTCGTCTGACGACTGATCGTGCGCTCGCATCATGGCCGGGCCAAGAATCCGTCGGGCGACACGCGGGAGTGGCAATCCCTCGTTAAGTGCGCGAACCACGTGCATGATTCGCTCCTTCAACTTGAATCCGGGATGAGGATCGACAAGGAAGATATGTGCGTCGAATGCTCCCAACTCTACATACAGTCCCTGCGTGATTAAATGTGAGGCTTGGTAGTGGTAGGTCGGCACGACCGTGCTCTGTCGACGAAGCTCCGGAGATTTCATCTCGTAGAACAAGTCATGCAACTCGTAGGCGGCGCCGGCTTTCAATTGTAAGCCCGGCATCACCGTCACGCTTCCTTTTTGGGTCTGGTTCGATGTGTTGATGATGATAATCGCGCGGCTATTTTCGTCCACACGCGCGTAGGTGACAAAGGACGGATTGTTGCTGTAAAGCACGTTCAGTCGTCCCTCGCGGAAAAGCGGCAATGACGTAGCTCTCAAGAGCCTTTCGTAAAAAGCTTTTAAACTCGCGTTCACAGGTTCCTGATGCACGGGGACTGCGCGTTGCACAGGCAAGCGCTCACGTTTTCCTTCGAGTTGACCTTGATGCAGGAGTGCGACACCCGGAAGGGTGCAGAGGATTGTCGCGGCGGCCCGCTGGCGTTCTTCACCGAGTACCGTCATCGCGCGCTCCTCGTCGTGATTTTCAAGGAAATGAACACCACGACTCAAGAAATCGCTTCCCAAGAGTCGCATGAAATTTAGAAGCCCTTCCGCGTTCGCGCTCTGCATGGCGCTGCAGATCGCTTCATACAAGGGTTTGTTGTACGTGTAATCAAAGCCCAACTGCTGCAGGTAGCCTTCCATTGACCAGTAGGTTTCCGCCATGAAGCTGAAAGTGCCTTTCACGCGTTTGGCGGCATGGATCGCGTCGGGCCAGAACTCCTCGGGCATCATGCGGTTAAAGGCGTCCCAGGTCATTTCCGGATGGCGATGGATTTTCACTTGCTCGCGCAAGACGAGCATCGCCATATCGCAACGCACACCGTCCACACGCCGAGCGATATCGCAGAGAACGTCCGTCATTTTTCGGCGTAATGCGGGCTCCGCGAAGTCGAGCTGCGCGGTATCGATCCAAGGATAAAAATAGGGATCCTTTCCGTAGGCCACGAGAATCGTCTTAGGTATCCGCCGGTTTCCGTGCGGATAAGAGGGGGTGCGGTGGACAAAATAGCCAGGGTATTTCTTTTCCAGTTCCGAGTCCGACAAACTAGAATCTGTCGCCGCGAGTGGTCGGTGAATAAAATATTCCGGATGCTGATTAAGCCAATCACTGTCGAGTCCCATGTGGTTGGGGACGAAATCGACGATAATTTTAAGTCCAATGGTGTGAGCCCGCGCGACCAGCGCCGCAAACTCATCCTCAGTCCCTAACTCCTCAGACACGCGATAGTCGCGGATGGCAAAGGGAGAGCCGAGAAAATCTTCGCCATATTTTTTAGAAATAGCGCGAACTTTCGGGCCGATGTCCCAGATGCCCATCAGCCAAATACTGCTAAAGCCGCCTGCTTTAATCGATTTTAAGTCGCTCATCGTGATCGATGTGAAGCCGCCCAAGTGTGGAACGCCGTCAGAATCTCGCGTGCTTTTCCAGGTCCGAGTATTCATTTCGAAGAGAGGAGAAATGAGTGACACAAGAGTCGGCTTCCGGCGATGAATGTACCACCAAGCTCCGACGAGCCAAGCCAGGCAAGCCCCAGCCAAGCCGCGCGCGGTGTTGGAAATTCCCATCGAGAACGTAAGAAGCATACCCATCATGCGATTAAATTCAGAACTGAGTGTGTTGGGAGTGCCGCGAAGGGGCTGCGACTGCAAGTTTGCCAAATCGTTGGCGGCGACGCAGACCAGTTGATGGTCCAAAGGAATGTCGGTCGCAACCGGTGAAGCGATGTCGGTCGCATTTCCTTCCAGAGCCGCTGGACTCTCTAAGGTTCCCTTGGGCGTTCCTGAAAACCGAACGTCCCGAACAAACAATGACGACGCCGAGCGTCCTACGTCAGACATCGTGATAAAACGAATTTCTGAGACGGCTTTGGGACGCCAACCTTTCTTGATCTTTTGGAAACGCAGTGCATCGGGTGACCATTCGTCTGTGACAGAGAAAGGGCGCGTGCGTGCTAAGCTGTCCTCCGGGTCGCCTGAGGTGATGCCCACGAGTTCAATCGCCATGCGTTGTTTGGGTTTCGAACTGCGAACGAAAAACTGTAAGCTCGCCAAGGTTTTTAATTCCTGGGGTTCACGAAAATGCAGCCGCGCTTCGCAGGACTCGCCGGGTTCGGCGCTCATCATAATTTCCAGTTTGTCATCTTTGTTCGTAGACCACTGGTTTTGCTCGCATCGCCCGACAAAGGAGATCCGTCGGAAATCATCGGCTTTAAGCGCCGGGAATAGTCGGGCATGGGCGAGGGGGGACCCACTGACCAATAGGGCTGACATTGCCAAAACGCTGCGGGCGCGTTTAAGGGTCACGGCGTCCAGACATTTATCCCATGTCTGGACTGTCGAGATCGGGAACTTAAAGTTGACTGTCTCGACGGCGGTGGTCTTTTCGTTTGTCTTGGGGTACGTGCCTGCCTTGATCCTTGACGAATTTAACAAGGGCTTCCTCCACAATATACGAAAGAGAGCGGTCGTCCTGGCTGGCAAGCGCTTCCAAATGCTCACGGAGCCACTTCTCACGTTCTTTCGATAGATAGATATTTAAATGGGCCATGTTCTAAACGGTTTGAATATAGGCTAATGTATTAGAATATGTTGTATCTGTCAACAAAAATGTTTAAGACGAGACACGATCACGGGTGGGAATTTAGTGCGGGCGACGACGGGAGGCGTAGGCTAGAGCGAGCGCGCGACTGTTGTTGGCATCTTCAGGGTATCGACCCTGCACTTCAGCCAAATAGGGGATCGCTTCAGCCGCTCGGTTGGTTTTGAGCAAGAGAATGCCGAGATTGGATTTGATCGGAGCCGAGTCGGTGAAGTGTAGCGCCCAGCGATACATCTTCTCATCAGTTCCACGCAATTCGACATTCAATGAAACGAGCAACGCCCAGAAAATCAAAATGGGAAAGAGCGTAAGTCCCAACCCGTAGCGCATGGGGGACTGCCGACTCTTCCAGAGCCGCTCATAGCCAACCGCCATGGGGAGAAACAGTCCAAAGCTTGCCGGATATGCCCAATGATCGAGCATGAAATTTCCATACATCATAATCGGTGTCTTGGGCAAAAGGGCCGTGATAAACCAGCCTACGCTTAAGAGTCCAAGGCGCGATTTCTTTTTGATCAAGTAGGCGATCCCTCCCAGGGCGACGCCAAGAAGGAGCGGCCACGCATGCGAGAGATGCGGCATCATGCGATGCGAATGCAAATTCCATGGAATACAGATGAGCCGGACATAAATCAAGAGCACTTTCGTAAACGCTTTTACAAAAAAGAGCAGAGCATATGTGATCTTCCAGACCGGAACAAGCGCCCCTACGGCATGATGCCTCAGCCAGAGATACGGAATGCAGAGAATAAAAAAAGGAATGAGTTTTTTGTATGCGCTCCATGGACGCCGTTCATAAGCAAAGAGATTTGCCAGAAGAAGGGGAGTAATAAGCGAACTCTCCTTAAAGAAGAGGGCGATGACAAACGCGAGGTATCCACACGCGTTGACCCATGGCGCCTCCTCTTGCAAAAGCAAACACAGGGAGACTAATATGAATGTGAAGCTAAAGAGCTCAGCCCGGCCGGCGATGATCATGAGCTGCTCAACGGGTATGGGGTTAACGGCAAACAGACACCCGACTAGGAGCGCGGTCAGGCTGCTGAAGCCCAAGAGAAGGACCAATTCCTGCAAAAGTAGAGCATTCAGCGCATGGCCCATCCAATTGGTTAGGTGGTACCCAAACGGTTTCAAGCCCCACAGAGCGAAATCCAGTCGATTGAGCAAGGTTTGACCTGGACGATAATAGGGGTCCCCGTGACCGTCGAAAACATCTGTCGTAAAATCATGCTTGAGCGTTTGCGAAGTCCATTCTCGTAAGCCGGGATTAGCTTCAATCATCACGTGGTCATCCCAAAGAAAGCCAACGTGAAAGGTAGGCCAATAAGCGACAAGCGCCAACGCAAGAATCGCGAGATACCGGTAGGACCGACTCATTTCTTTGGATTGGATCATGAGTTCAATTCTAAGCGCGTTTTAAAAGCCAAGGAGAGTCGTTCAACAAATTCCACTGAAACGGGTGCTTGGAGAGACCCTTGATACAGCGTTGCTGTGCGCGTACAGCGGAGGGCTCCTCCGACGATTTTCTTTTGGTCTTTCAAAAGATCATAACCGACAGGATTTTGAAAACAGGATCGTGTCGCAAAGGGTTCCTCTGATTTGGGTGCGTCGCAGCAGGCGGCCATGCGAACAGCCTGGTCCTGAGCCAGAACCTCTAATAGAACTTCGTGGATCCAGCGATACTGGTCCTGAGTGCGTTTCGGTAGGGGAAGGCTTCCCTTTGGCCACGTGAGCGAGAAACAAAAATCTCCGTTGTGAAGAACGATCCCACCGCCTGTGGGGCGCTGCACTGTCTCCCAACCTGGCGGAACAAGGGATCTAATATCGGATAACTTCTGCAGTCTTCCAAACGACAGAGTGGGGTTCTTGAAAGTAAAGAAGCGCAATGTCGGGGGCTCGGTTCCCTGCTCAACGCCGTGCAATAGACTTGCGTCGAAGCGCATATTGTCCTCTCCGGACAATGAGGGAGTTTTTACGAGACGCCAGTTTTGGACGGCTGAGACGTTAGGTTTGAGGGTTTCCACCGTAAATTGGGTTCGCGCGCGGCTTTGACTTCGTCGAGACGCCGGACCGGCGTCGTATAGGGCGCATGCTTTAATTTTTCGGGATCATTTTGGGCTTCGGTCGCGATCGTATGCATGATCTCGATGAAGTGATCGAGTGTTTG
>JAYWEN010000435.1:0-3338 GCA_043779245.1 Elusimicrobiota bacterium
GAGACGATGTCGAGCGTCCATGTAATCCTGGATGGCGCGCGTTAATGCGGGAGTGGCAGACTCCGCAGGCTGCATGGACCATCCGAATCGATTCGCCCATCCGGACAATTCCAAAGAATTCGTATTTCCGAACTTGCGCGCCAAAAGACGGACTGCGAGCTGACCATCGGCCAGAATCAGGTTGCCCAACCCTCCCGCCAGGCTCACGCGGATTGCGAGATCGATGAGCGGGCGCACCCCGTCAGGCAAGGAGAACAGGGTCGCCACTCCATAAAGCACCACCGCCGTCAAAATATTGATGCCAGGTCCGGCGAGAATGGATCGTAAATGAGGGTTTTCGGGATCAAAAGGCACCGCTTCAAAATGCGGCAGAGGCCTTAAGCGCAAATGGCGGAAGGGATTTAATGAGACGCGTCCAGCGTTTCGAGGCGTTGGGTCTCCCAACTCATCTTGGATTCTGGCATGGAAGTATTCGTGGAATGTGCCCGTTAAAATAAAAATAACCACGAAAGCAATCGGGTGGTCCACACCCAAAGAAAATGTGTTGACGAGCTGAGACCCTACTGAAGGCAAGAACGGAGCGGCGGCCAAAACGCCTAAACCGGCGGCAACTCGGCGCACGTGGACCGCCGCGCGAGCGTGAAAAGCCGAATGCATAAAGTCAATACTGTGCATCAGCGCCTGGGTTGCAAAATGATTCTGGATGGATTGGGACGCGTGGAAGGAGACTGTGGCGGTAGGAGGAACCGCCATCGCTGCCTTTCCAACATCGGGAAGGAATAACGATAAACTGATTACAAGTGCGCCGACTTTACGCCACATCACAGAACCCGCCCCCCTCTCCGTCTGAGCCGTATTTACTTTACCTGAAAAGCCTAACAGGAGCATATGAAGCCACGGTTAAACGATTGTTTCCAGCAAGTAAACTCTTTTTCGTTCTGAATTTATGATGCGAATTGATCTGCCTTTCTAATAAACGACTACACCGAAGCCAACTCCGCCAAAAAACTCAAAGACCTCGACCGATCCCCCGAATGGCTTCAAGGAGTTCTCGGTCGTCCAAAAGTTTTTGGTAGGCCTCGGCACTTTGAACCACCACTTCCGCATGACCATTGACAGTCAGAATGGCCGGTTGTCCTGAGGCCTTGAGTTTGCGGATCTGGGTTTTAACGTCCCGTTGGAATTGGCTGAGTGAGTGGATGTTGGCGAGTGGAATTCCCATAACGTAAATTTACATGAAATTTTGAATCCATTGGTACGGCCGCACCGGAAGCGGGCCTCTTCCTCGAAAAAGTCTATTTTCCTCGAGGCGTGTTCTTAGCCGTGGTGTTGAAGTTTTTGGGTGAGATCGTGCAGTCCGAGAAGGCGAACGGTGAGTCCGTCTCGTTTGAGGTCGTAGCTTGTCTTAATATCAGATGAAACGATCCAGTTCTCGCCTTCCGGGTAGTGCTTCCGAAAGTGACGCAGATTCCCTAGATCCGCTTGTTTGTGAGACCATTTGCATTCGATAGCTATCGGCGGTTTACCACGGCGAATCCAAACGAAATCGATTTCGTGGCCCTGTTTGTCTCTCCAGTAGCGTACATCGTTCATGCCTTGTGCGAGACTTTGGAGTTCATTGAGGACCAGGTGTTCCCAAAGCGGTCCCTTATCATCCTCGCGCAGTGTTTCCCAGCCTCGGTAGAAAGACACAAAGCCGGTGTCGAACCCATAGACTTTGGGTGCCGAAACGATTTCTGTCGGTTTGTGGGATGAAAAAGGCCGCACGACGTGAGCCACGAAGGTTTCTTCCAGGACGGACAAATAATTCATCACCGTGGGGCGGCTGATTTCGCAAGGCCCGGCGAAGGCTGTGGCTTCGAATAGGCCACCGCTCTGAAGCAAAAGAAGTTCGGCGAATTTAAGAAAAGAGGAGCGGCGTTCCAGCCGAAAGAGTTCCTGAATGTCTTTAGCCCAATAGTCATCCATCCATTCCTGAAATTCCGCTTCTTGGGTTTGTGGCGCCAGATAAAACGCCGGAAGCCCACCTTTGAGAAGCCTGGTCGTTACCGACCCATCGAAATCGTGAAGGTCTTGGTCGTTCATCGGAGTGAGCCACAAATTGGTTTTTCGTCCTGTAAGAGTGTCTTTGAATTTTGTCGAACCGGCAAGAGAGGATGATCCCGTTGCTAAGATTTTAGTTTTGGGGAAATGATCGGCCGCAATTTTTAAGAGTTCTGAGGGATTGTCTAATCGATGGATCTCATCAAGAATAATGCGTTTGGCTCCCATATCTTCTAGAAAAGTTTCTGGATCTTGCAGTCTTGCACGTGTGCGGGGTTTTTCGCAGTCAAAATATTCAATAGTCGAGAGGCTCTGTCCTAAGACGGTTTTTCCGGATCGGCGAACGCCAGCGAGCCAAATCACAGAATGTTTTCCCCAGGCCTCCTCGATGCGCTGAATCCAATAAGAGCGCTTAATCATCAGTAATCAGTATTGCATTTAGTTATACTAAACGCAATAGTAGTTTCGTTTGGTAATAGCGCATTCGCAACCCTCGACCTCATCGAGCTATAATACGCAAAACCATTTTTAACTAAGGAGCTGTTATGCCACCCAAAATCGCAAATATTATTGGACGTGAAATTTTAGACTCGCGGGGGAATCCCACCGTCGAAGTCGATGTCATTTTAGCCAACGGAATTATGGGCCGCGCGGCCGTGCCGTCGGGCGCCTCGACCGGATCCAAAGAAGCTGTGGAGCTCCGCGATGGCGACTCCAAGCGCTATGGCGGGAAAGGCACGCTCAAAGCGGTCGCCAACGTAAACGGGATCATCGCCAAGAAATTGAAAGGCCAGCCCTGCGACACGCCGAAGCTCGACAAACTCATGATTGCGCTTGATGGAACCCCGAACAAATCAAAGCTCGGAGCCAATGCGATTCTCGGCGTGTCTTTGGCCAGCGCGAAAGCCGGCGCGATCAACGCGAAAAAACCGCTTTACGATTACGTGCGCGACATGTACAAGCTGCCGAAGAAATCCTACGTGCTTCCTGTTCCGATGATGAACATCATTAACGGTGGCGCGCATGCTGACAACAACGTCGATCTTCAAGAATTCATGATCATGCCCGTGGGTGCAAAATCTTTTCGACAAGCGCTTCAAATCGGCGCCGAAGTATTTCATTCACTTAAGAAAGTGCTTCACGGCAAAGGCTTGAACACAGCGGTCGGTGATGAAGGCGGATTTGCTCCCGATCTCAAGTCGAACGAAGAAGCGTTGTCGGCGATCGCTGAAGCCGTTTCCAAAGCCGGCTATGTCCTAGGAAAAGACATTATGATCGCGCTCGATCCTGCGGCC
>JAYWEN010000436.1:0-2377 GCA_043779245.1 Elusimicrobiota bacterium
CACCGTCATCAACCACGGAGAGAAACAGCTGGCCTTTACTCTCCCACAGTTTAATGACAATGTGCTTGGCCCGCGCATGCTTAACGGTATTTGTCACGGCCTCTTGAGCGATGCGATAAAGATGCAGCGCAACGGTTCTATTGCGTATCAGAATCCGTGTTCCCCCGATGGCTCGGCAGGGAATATGGGTCAACTTTTCTGTGTTGGCCGCCATTTCCTGAAGCGCGGCCAACAGGCCATCGGACGAAATCTCGATGGGAAGCAACCCTTTCGCCAACAATCGCGTTTGAACGATGGACTGGGCGATGAGATTATGTATTTCGGCTGCATCTGCCGCTTCTGGTAAAGCCTTGACTGAGAGTTTTTTCTCCAGCACTTCGCTCAAAAGGGTTATGGCGGTCAGCTGCTGACAGAGGTCGTCATGGAGGTCTTGTCCGATCCGCTGCTGCTCACGTCCGCTAATTTCCAGGATTTCTTTCTGAAGGCGTTTCCGCTCGGTGACATCGCGGATAACCGTCGTGAAATAGGATTTCGCTCCGAATCTCCATGTTAAAAGAGACAATTCAACTGGAAATTGGTGTCCATCGGCATGGATTCCACGGAGCTCGTGCGTCTTTCCATCGATAGGGGAAGCCTTACTGAAGAGGAGCTGCTCCAAATCTCCATCGCGTAGTGCCGCCGTCCTCATCGGAATTAAAAGAGCGAGGGATTTGCCGATGATTTGATGCTCGGCATACCCGAAAATCGTTTGAGCTCCCTCATTCCAAAAAATGATCGAGCCGTGCGCGTCAGAGATCACAATAGCCTCATCGACGGATTGCGTGACGGAGCGGAATTCAAGAGCAGCAGGGGAACCGGTCTCCGAGGGGATGCGAATGGACTTCCTTTTGACCGCTTTTATTCTCACGATATACCTTGTGTAGCGACGATAGAAGACTTGAACACTCTAGCATTTCCCGACGAAAAGCCCCGACAGCGTCGTTTCAGGATGACCGCGTGTTGGCGAGGGCCAGCGCTTGGGCGGCTGTGCTAAGCAACTCATTTTCATCAAACGGCTTCGTCAAAAACCAAGGGGATATGGCGCGCGCCCGAGCCTTGGTTTTGTCATCCGCCGTCGAACTCATAAAAATAATGGGGATATCAAACGCGCTTCTAATCCTCTCGGCCGCTTCAATCCCGTCCATGGCCCCTTGAATAGAAATATCCATAGAGACCAGCCCTGGGCGGCTAGAGTGGGCTCGTTCTATGGCGTCATTTCCTGTGGCGCTAATCCCGATCACTTCATAGCCCGACCGAATCAGCGTTTGCCTTAGATCCTCGGCGATGATTCCTTCATCTTCTACAATTAAAATCCTTCCGTTTATCATAGTCCCTCCTATGGGAAGCGGGTTTTCATCATTCATGCTAGACGAGAATGGACCCAGTGTCTATGAGGGTGGAATGCTATTTTTAGCATACTCCAAACCCCTACCCCCTTGACGGGATAAGAACTAATTCTCGTGAAGGATGGGAGCTCTTGCAACGACCTCGCGGACGTCGAGAGTACTCATAATTTCGGGCGGGAAAGGCGGTTCCGAGGAATCTAGCGAAGGAGTGGCAGCCAGGGGAACCTGACTCTTGGGTTCCATCGCCAAGTCAGGTGGCGCAAACGCTTTTTGCGGCATGGGAGTGACGAAACGCATCTGAAAAAAACCTCGATACTGTACAGCGTTCTTTTCTGCATAAAGATTACGCACACCGCACAACATGAGGCATGCCCCTAGGAGGACATAAACTTTCTTCATGTCAAAAGCATAGCGTTTTCGGGAGAATAAATCCATCAATGCCCACGCCGATAAATCGTAGAATCACCCGCATGAATTTGAATGGAGCTCATGGCCTTTGAAGAATTCGGAACGCACGCCTAAATCCGTCTGGGTTGGATTGGCACTCGCTATCCTATTGGATACCGTGATCCAGATAACATGGAAATCGGCGGTAGATGGGATTCCAGAAACGGCGTCCCTCCTAGAAACGGCTCGCGCGACGCTGGGACGTGGATCTTTCTATCTTGCCATGGTCGGATTCGGCGCGCAGCTATTGAATTGGACAAAAGTGCTCTCTCACGCCGATCTCAGTTTCGCTCAGCCTTTTACAGCCCTGGGATTCATTTCAGTTCTCGTGGTATCAACGCTATTTTTACACGAACCTGTCACTGCACTCAAATGCATCGGTGTCACTCTCATATTGGTCGGAGTTTTCTTTATAAGCCGGACGCCACATCGTACGTCGGTCGCAGAAAAAACTTTATGAGCGTAAGTCTGGCCGGAATTTTGACTGTGGTCAGTGCAACGGCCGTTGAGAGTTTTGCTCAGATGTCCCTCAAAATTGGTTCGAC
>JAYWEN010000437.1:0-5812 GCA_043779245.1 Elusimicrobiota bacterium
CCGGGTTTTGTCGGACGGAACTCAGGCTACACGGATCAAGTCAATCTCGCGCAGCAGGGCAATATTCAGGAAGATGCGACAGTCGTCTTATGGTTGGCATTTCCAAGACCCGAAGACCGATCCGCCTGGAACGGCTATCTGAAAGGGGAAGTTTTGAGCCATTTCGACGGCCAGCGATGGAGTGTCGCACGGACCGCCGCACCCAGACTCATTGCTCCGGATTCCAATGGGCTCTTCACGCTACGCACCAGAGCGCCTTCCTCTATACTTTTGCATCAGGTGGTTACGCTTGCGGATACGTCGGCGTCCACGATTTTTGCGGCCACACGGCCACTTCGGATTTCTGCACCACTTCCAGCCTTGCAGGAAACCGAAGGCGGAAGCCTGCATTGGTTGGTTTCGTGGCGTCGCCCTCTGCGTTACGAAGTGATCTCGGAGAACACGTTAGACAGAGTTGTCTATCCCAGCCAAAGCGAGTTACCCTCCATGGATCTCGAGAGGATTCGCGACTTGGCAAAACACGTTGCAGGTCGCGGAACGCCACTGGATCAGGCCACAAAACTGGAAACGTATTTGCAAACCAGTTTTGGTTATTCCACAAGTTTTGGCGATAAGGTCACCAGGAACCCAATCGATGATTTTCTCTTTTCTCGGCGCCAAGGAACGTGCGGACATTTTGCTTCCGCCATGGCGCTCATGCTGCGACTGGAGCACATCCCCAGCCGAATTGTAGCGGGCTACTTAAAAGGAGAATGGAATGAACCAGCGCAATGCGTCGTGATCCGCGAGCGGGACGCGCATGCGTGGGTGGAAGCTTTCATTCCGGGACAAGGCTGGACGGCCTTTGATCCCACCCCTGCTCGAACAGCAGCGGCGCCGAGTCGTAAAAGCCTTATCACCATGGCGCGTCAATATTGGGACTATCTCTCGCTTCAGTGGAATCGTTTCATCATCCAGTACGATCTTTATTCTCAAATCAAAGCGTTCGAAACGATCAAAGGACATGCCGCCGACACAGGATCCCGCCTAGCCGTCTGGTGGTCAAAGTTCCAGCATCGGGATCAAAAACCTGATCCGTCGATCGCGTCGACGAGTGGTCGTTCGAACTCCTCAGGCTTTCCTTATTTAAGAACAGTACTGTTTTCCGTTGTGATACTTGCGGCCGTTATCCTTTATCAGCAATTAGGTCAGACGCGTATCGATCCGAGAATCGTTTTCTACAGATCGTTCCTTGATCGCATGGCCAAAGCCGGTCACGAGAAAGCGCCGCACGAAACGGGTTGGGAATTTGCCAATCGCATTATCTCTGCGAATCGATCGTATGAAAACGATGCAAAACGCATCACAGAGATGTATTATCAGATTCGATTTCGGCCATGACTATCTCGAAAAAACTTTTTTGCACTCTCTTTTTTTTACCTCAGCTCGGTTTTAGCGCCTCGCTCGCGCCTCAGCTAATGTCCACCGAACCCGCCAAAAGAGAAAGCGCCTTAGAGCAAACCAAAGAGATGGCGCCGAGCGAGCTGCAATCGACGCTCGATGAGCTGACAGGCTATCTCAAGAAAGATGACATCGATAACCGCGAACATGCCGCGCAAGCGTTGGGGCTTCTGGGCCCGCGTGCAGCCAAGGCGGTTGATCCGTTGCGAAAATGTTTGAACGACGAACTTCCTTACGTTCGAATTCTTTCGGCTGAAGCACTCTCGAAAATTGGCATTCCGGCAATCCCAGCTTTTATAGAGGCCCTCAATAACGCCAACAGCGAAGTCAGAGCAATTGCCGCAAGCGCACTAGGCACGTACGGTCAGAAGGCTGAAGAAGCCATTCCGTCACTCGTGAAGACCTTGAGCGATGTCGATTCATCGGTGCGTCAGAAAGCGGCGCATTCTTTGGAACAGTTCGGCCCCCGCGTGGAGAGTGCTGTCATAGACCATTTGGAAAAAAGTCACAGCCCCTCGCGCGTGACGGATATTCAGATTTTGGGGAACATCAAAGGGGAGGATGGCAACGTCGTCACACGGCTCATCGCGTTCCTTGATGATTCGGATGCGCAAGTGCGCCTCGCCTCGAGCAAGGCCCTTCTACGTCGAGGGAGAGACCATATCGCAGAATTGTCGCAAGGGCTAAAATCCGAGTCCGCAAGCGTGCGCGCACAGGTGGCTGACGTGTTCGCGGATATCGGCCGGACAGGATCTTCTGCGGTACCCGCGTTGCAGCAAATGCTGAGAGATTCAAGCCCAGAGGTCCGAGGCGCGGCCGCCCATGCGTTGGGGAAAATGGGTTCGTCTGCGATCGTCGCGGTTCCAGCCCTTATGGAAGTGGCCAAAGATTCCAATGCGCTTGTCGCCCTCAAGGCCAGAGAAGCTCTTACGGCGATCGCAGCTGTCTCAGGAGAAAAGAAGGCTCCATCCGAAAAACCGATGCTGGAGCAGAAAATAACCGTGCCGCCTCCGGTCGTTTTGCCGCCCGAAGAATCCACGCCTGCTCCCGATCCAGTGCCCGTGTCCCCGGCTCCAACAAAAAAGAAAACTGTGGTCACTCATGCCGTGGCCACAAAGAAAACGAAGGTAAAGCCTCCTTCCAAGGCCAAACGCCTCTCGCCCGAAGAGCTCATTTTGCAGCTCCGAAACTCTGATCAGACGGTCCGTGAAGGGGCTGAGCAGATGATTATCGAACGAAGTTCAGAAACCGTTCCTGCCGTCATTGACGCGCTACACGGACCGGATTCCACATTGGCGATGATCTGCGCCGCGCTACTCGAAAAAATAGGAACACCTGAGGCCAGACGGGCGGTCAACGAGTATCGCCAGAGAGAATTGGATAAACAATTAGCCGTCTTGCTCGCCGATCTTTCTGGCAATGAGCAAGCCGCTAAATCAGCGAAGTCCGCCCTGGTCACCATCGGGGCCTCAGCCGTTCAACCCGTCTCCCAACTTTTAGTGGATCCGCAACTCAACCGGCGGCGTGCAGCCGCCTCCATCCTCAATCAACTCGGCTCCCTCGCGCGGCCTGCACTTGGGAAATTGAGCGATGCACTGGAAGACGGAGACGAGCAAGTTCGAATGGAGTCCGCTCACGCCCTCGAGAAAATAGGAACGCCCGACGCGCAGAAAGCCCTTCGCTTTTTTGGCATCAAAAACTTCATTCTAAAATTACTCGGAGACCACATTCATTGAGTCGGCTCAGCAATTCAACTACAATGCATTGGATGCCAAAACGTTTCATTGTTTCTGCTCTCATTTTCGCGCTAATTCCTGCCTTTATCCGAGCCGATTCGCCCACCCTCGAAAACCGTGTCGTCGAACACACCTTATCCAACGGAATTAAACTTTTAATTCTTGAACGGCATTTCTCTCCCACCGTATCGATTCGCATGATGTTTCGAACAGGCTCAGTGGATGAAGTAAGCGGCAAAACGGGACTCGCACACATGTTCGAGCACATGATGTTCAAAGGCACGAAAACGATGGGCACAAAAAACTATGCGGCCGAGGTTCCGCTCTTAATCCAAGTAGATCAGCTTCACCAAGCAATCGATGAAGAAAAAGCCAAAGGCGTGCGAGTGGACCAGAAGCGAGTGGGGGATCTTATAGAGCAAGTTCGCGCGGTCGAAGCCAAAGCCAATGCGCTCGTGACGGAAAATGAGCTATGGAATCTTTATGAGCGTGAAGGCGCGTCCGGGTTGAATGCCAGCACCTCACGAGACTTCACACAATATATTTTGGATTTACCTTCGAACAAGCTGCAGCTTTGGGCGATCTTGGACTCAGACCGCGTGAAAAACCCTGTCTTCCGCCAGTTCTATCAGGAACGCGAAGTGGTGAAAGAAGAGCGCCGCATGCGCGTGGACACGAGCCCCGTCGGAAAACTTTACGAACAACTGATCGCCTCCGCCTATATTTCACATCCCTACCGCAATCCGACGATTGGGTGGGAAGCCGATTTAGATCATCTGTATGTTTCAGATTTAATGGCGTTTTATAAAACGTACTACACGCCCGAGTCTCTCACCATCGCCATCGTGGGAGACATAAATGCCAAGGATACAATCGCTATGGTTGAGAAATATTTCGGCGATTGGCATGTGCCTCACGCCTTGCGCGTATTTCCTACGGACGAACCCGTCCAATCTGGTCCACGTCGCTTGGAGATCAAATTTGACGCTCAGCCTCACCTCGTTATGGCCTATCACATCCCCGGATATCCGGATCCCAATCAAATCGTTTCTTACGCCATGTCACATCTATTAGGAAGTGGGTCTACCTCCCGACTTTACAAAGCGGTCGTAGAGAAAAAGAAAGTAGCGTCATCGGTCGAGACCGGCCAGGATTATCCTGGGGAACGCTATGCGTCGCTGTTCATCATTTCGGCCGCACCCCGGTTTCCGCGCACGAGCCAAGACGTCAACAAGGCGATTGAAGACGAGCTGGAACGTCTGAAGAAAGAACCCGTACAGGACTGGGAGCTTGAAAAGATTCGGTCCGCGGTTGAGGTAGGAATTCTCGACACACTCCAAACGAACGCAGGCATGGCGAGCACACTTGTTTACAATCAAACGGTTTTCGGGGATTGGCACTATCTTCTTCAGTTCCAAAAGAAGATTCATGAGCTTACCGCGAAGGACCTTCAAAACTTTGCACTAACCTACTTTGTTCCGGAAAATAAGACGATCGCTATCCTTGAACCGGTGAAGAAGAAATGATGAAAACGCCAGCGACCCATGGCGCCAGCCGGCGGCTCCCACAATTCTCTTTACTATTAATCTTTTTTTCTACTGTTAGTCTTGCGACGCCGCCACCGTTGCCGCAATTTCCGCCGCTTAATTTTAAACCGGCCAAACCGGCGCGATATGTTCTGGACGACGGACTCACCATCTATCTTCTGGAAGATCATGAGCTCCCACTCATTAAAATGGAAATGTTTTTCGAAGGCGGATCTCAGTACGACCCGGTTGACAAAGTCGGTTTGGGAGCTGTGTTTGGCGAAGCGATGACGATGGGGGGAAGCCAGTCCCATCCTCCGGAGGAAATTGAAAAGACGCTTGATCGAAAAGCGGCTTCGATTGGATTCGATATTGCCCTCGAAAATGGCCAAGCCTCCTTCAGCTGCCGCAAAGACGATTTCGAAACGATATTAGGACTCTTCACGGACCTTCTCTTGCATCCTCGGTTCAACAAAGATCAATTCGAACTGGCTAAATCCAAAGCCGCCGAAGGACTTCGTCGTCTGAACGACGATCCAGAAGAAGTGGCCCGGCGCCATTTGCGTCAAACACTCTACGGCGAGCATCATCCGTACGCGCGAATTCCGTCGCCAGCCATGATCAAAAATATTAAGCGCGAAGACTTAATAGCCGCGCACCAGAAATTTTTTCGCCCCAATGCGACCCGCATGGCCATTTCGGGAGACTTTCAAAGCGCAGAGATGTTAGCGAAAATAAAAGCCGCTCTGGCCGGATGGCCTAAAGGATCCGTTGCATGGGCTCAGATTCCAGCGCCCATGCCTCCGAAAGAGCGCCGCATCTATTACATCCAGCGACCTATCAACCAGAGTCACATTCGTATCGGTCAGTTTGGACTGTCACGTCACAGTCCCGATCATTTTTCCTGGGAAGTGTTCAATGAACTGTGGGGCGGAAGCGCCACGTCGCGGCTTTTCCGCATCGTGCGAACGCAGATGGGCTTGGCCTATTCCGTGGGTAGCGGATATTCCGAGCCCGCTCAGCCGGGGCTCATCGTGGAGATTTCACAGACGCGAGGATCGCAAACAATCGCCGCCACACAGGCCATACTCAAAATTAGCGACGAGGTGA
>JAYWEN010000438.1:0-3073 GCA_043779245.1 Elusimicrobiota bacterium
CATGCCGCGGTCTTTGAAGGAGCCCGTCGGATTTAGTCCTTCGAACTTGAAATAGACTTTGACGTCAACGCCCAACACTTCAGGAAGATAGCGTGACGGAATTAGCGGTGTATCGCCTTCTAAAAGCGTAATGACGGGTGTTTTTTCAGTGACGGGTAGGAACTCACGATAATGTTCTATGACCCCAAGGCGTGATCGCTGAGCGGTGGGGCTCATTCTTCGATCCGCAGAAGAACCGTCTTGGCGCGGATGTAGGGTTTATGCGAAATTTCTTTGATCGCGCGCGCCATGGTCGATTCCGTCACGGGATGCGTCAGAATCATAATGGGGACACCTTTGATATTTTTGAAGGCGTGTTCAGGCTGATAAACGCCGGAGATGGAAACGCCCAGCTTGCTTAAAATACCAGAGATGCCCGCTAAGACACCGGGGTGATCGGCGACTGTGAAGCGCAAGTAAAATCGCGAGATCATGTCTTCTTTGGGAATCGCTTGCAAATGCCGCCGGTAATCACCACTAATGTAGGGAAGTTTGCCGGCGGTTCCTGCAGCGACTTGGCGCGCTAAATAGGTGACATCCGACACGACGGCGGACGCGGCAGCCATTTGCCCGGCGCCTTTTCCGTAGAGCATGACATCCCCCACCGCATCGCCATTAATTTCGATCGCGTTGTATTCGTTGTGCACATTCGCAAAGGGATGGGTTTCCGGAATAAGACAGGGATGAACGCGCACTTCAACCGTTTCTTCAGTGAGTGTTGCGATGCCAAGGAGCTTGATGACGTAGCCGAACTCTCGACGAACAAAGGCAATGTCCCGAGGATCCACATGCTGAATTCCCTCGGTCACGACATCTTCGAGTTTCACCCACGTGCCGCTCGCAATCGAGGCCAAGATCGCAATCTTATGCGCGGCGTCGATTCCCTCCACATCAAATGTCGGATCCGCCTCGGCAAAACCTGCTTTCTGGGCTTCTTTAAGTGCGACCGGATAGCTCAGACCATCTTTGCTCATACGGGTAAGAACATAATTCGTTGTTCCGTTCAGGATTCCGATAATTTTCGTGATGCGGTTCCCAGCCAGGCCTTCATTCAACGCTTGAATAACCGGAATGCCGCCCCCGACGGAGGCTTCAAAATAAACCAGGCGCCGATACATGCGCGTATGTTCGAACACATCGCCCCAGTACTTGGCCATGAGCGCCTTGTTCGCTGTCACGACGTGCTTGCCGGCATGCAACGCGCGCAGGACAAAAGTTCGAGCGGGTTCGTAGCCGCCGATCAGTTCAATGAAAATATCAATGTCAGGATTAAGAATGACGTCGTCGGCGTTCCTGGTGAAAACGTTTTCGAGACCCAGCTTACGGACGTCGGCCATCTTGGCGTGCTTATCACAGACAAGTGAGATCTGTACGGGCGCGCCAACCGTGGCTTCCACGAGAGAGCGGTTCTTCTGAATCATTTGGATGACGCCAGTGCCGACGGTGCCCAAGCCGACTAAGCCTAACCGAACAGGATGCTTCATGGGGTTGGAGTCTTGACCTTCGTGGAGGCCAAGAGTTTCTTGAAGCGCAGGAGTACGTCATGAAAACGATTGTCGTGTGTGACAAGCGACATACGAATGTATCCCTCGCCGCCCGCGCCAAAGCCGACACCTGGGGCTAGTGCGATTCCGGTTTCTCGAATAAGCTTTTCGGCGAAGGCCATCGATCCCATGTCTTTGAACGGTTCAGGTAACGGGGCCCAGACATACATGGTCGCTTGCGGTTTTGCGACTGGCCATCCCATTTTGTTCATGCCGTCAATCAGATGATCGCGGCGCTTCTGATACACCTTGACGATGGATTCCACATTGCCGGGCCAGGTTTCGAGAGCGGCGACGGCGGAAAGCTGAATGAAAGTTGGCGCTCCGTAATCGAGAAACGATTTGAATTTTTCGACGGCGGCCACAATTTTTGAATTGCCACACATCCAACCCATGCGCCACCCCGCCATGTTGTAGCTCTTCGACGTCGAGTGGCATTCGATGCCGACATCTTTGGCGCCTTCGACTTCGAGAAAACTTGGAGCGATATAGCCATCGAATGTTACTTCCGAATAGGCATTGTCGTGACAAACAATGATGTCGTTTTTCTTGGCAAAGCGCACCCAATCCTTGAAAACAGATTTATCGGGAATGACGGCCGCGGTGGGATTGTTGGGATAATTCAAAAAGAGAAGCTTGCTGCGGCGAACGATGTCTTGTGGAATTTTTTCGAGTTCCGGCAGATATTGATTTTCAGGACGCAAAGGAATGGAATAGACCTCACCGCCGGCTAGAATAACGCCGTTAAAGTGCGCGGGGTAAGCCGGATCGCCTACAAGAACCACATCGCCTGGATTCAAAACAGCCATCGCCAAATGGGCGATGCCCTCTTTTGATCCAATGAGCGCGGTCACTTCATTTTCTGGATTGAGGGAAACTCCAAACCGGCGCTCCATCCAAGCGGCTACCGATTTTCTGAACTTTGGAATCCCTTTGGCTTGTGGATAGCGGTGGGTGGAGGGGTGGTTTTTGACGGTGTCGATGAGCCGGTCAACGATAGGAGCAGGTGTCGGCTGATCGGGGTTTCCCATACCCAAATCAATGACGTCCAATTTCTGTGCGTAGGCTTCCTTCTTAAGCTGCGTAATTCGTGTGAAAAGGTAAGGAGGAAGCCTGTTTAAACGATCGGAGAATTCCGGCATATTGATGCCGGTATCGTATCAAATTCCCCACCGTTGAGACTTTGGCGGGGGCCGCGTCTAAGCTAGGCGGCTGGGGGCGGAGGAACGGCGATCGGCGTCGCGAGCGGTGCTGTGGAAAGGCGAATCAGCTTTTTCAACGAAAAGCTTGGTTTAAATGATACTTTTCGCCCCACAGGAATTTGAATGGTCTCACCGGTTTTAGGATTGCGACCCTTGCGCGCTTTACGTGACTTCACTTTGAAGGTACCCAATCCGGACAGGGAGACTTTGTCGCCCACTCGGAGAGCTTCGCGGATCGTTTTCACGAGCGCTTTGACGGACCTCGAGGCTTGGGATTTTTTCACCCGC
>JAYWEN010000439.1:0-2962 GCA_043779245.1 Elusimicrobiota bacterium
CGGAAGCGACATGTAGGGGATGTGCGTTGTCTTCGGTGCCGATCGGCGATGGTAGCGGACCACATTGGCGATGATATCTTTGTCGATTTTACGCAGCCCAAATAGATCAGCCGCTTCAATTAAGTAATAGCCATGCTTATGATGATTCGATGGCGAAATGAATGACCCGATATCGTGAAGAATCGCAGAGATTTCAAGTAAGAGACGCTCACGCGTGCTCAAGTCGTGATCTTCCTGAAGGAGATCAAAGAGTTTGAGCGCCATGTGCGTGACGGCCGTGGCATGAGGTTCGTCATAACGATATTTCTTCGCTAGGTTGCGGGCTGAATGAATGACTTGTCGAGAAAGGTCCGTGCGCTTGTATCCCGAGACAAGCTGCGCGAGTTCCAGGAGTAAGCCGTCTCGGATGCTGACCATGGGAACCAGAATATTGTCCGCTTTCGTTTCGCTCAGGAAGTCTGCGTAAATGAGAAGCGACGCATAGAGCGCTTCCGCATCAGAGTAAGGAAGCCCGTATTTCTCAGCGATCTCCTCGGCCGGCATTTTGCTTAACTGCTTGAGAGCCTCGAGAAATTCCTTCGGGGTCAGTGTCGCGAGAGTTTCTTCTGGCTTTTCGTAAAGTTGACGACAAACAAAGCGCATGGTCGCGCCCATGGCGATAAAAGTATTGATATCGGCCAAATTATATTCGCGTCCGAACTCCTCGGCCACCGCATGGATGCGTCGCTTCACAGAACGCTGCAGTGTTGCGGGGTCTGTCTTCCCTACTACAGATTGATCTGGCAAACGTAAAGGGCCGATGGAGAGTGTCCGCGTCAACGAAACTTCTCCTTTGGTCGTGAGAATGACTTCGGTCGAGCCCGTTCCCACTTCCATGATGAGACAATTCTTGGAAGCAAACTCGAAGCGTCCGTGGAGCGCATTTTCGACCGCGATCAAATCTAGACGATTTTCTTCAGCGCCTTCGATTACTTCAACATCTATGCCTGTCCGCACGTAGACCTGCTCCAGAAAGTTATCTTTGTTGGCCGCTTCGCGAACGGCGCTCGTCGCAATCGCTTGCACACGTTTCACGCCGTAGCTTTCAAGGACAGACTGAAAGTTGTCGAGAATTTCAATGCTCTCCCGGATGGAGGCGTGACCCAGTCTCCCAGTATTAAAAACGTCTTTTCCGAAGGCAATGGGTTTCTGCAGGTTCTCGAGTGTGCGGATCGTAAGCTTCGGCCCCACCTCAGCCACCACCATGCGGATGGCGCTTGAACCCACTTCGATCACCGCAATGGGATCTTTGACAGACTGAGAACTTTCAACCATGGCGGCGATCCTTTTTGCGGTTTTCGCCAAAGACGTCTTCCGCGCGCTTGGCGGCGCCCATGACGATCGAATAATCACCTAATTTTGCGGGTGACACTTTTACGTGTTTGACGGATGTCGGTAAAGCTTTCAGCCGCATCGTTTTCTCGGCTTCTTTGCAAATAAGAGATGGCATAGCTTCAACCACCCCGCCGCCGAGAACAATCATGTCCGGGTCGATTACATTGACTAAGTTCGCCATCAAGAGGCCGACGCGCCGGGCTTTCGCCCGCATAAGATCTTCGATGGCCTCATCTCCGGCCCGAATGGCTTTAGCTAACGCGCCACTTTTAATCTGACGAATATCGGTTCCAGTCAAGTGGGCCAGATGGGGCGCTTCCCCTCGCGCGACGGCCACCGCGGCTTCAGAAGCTATCGCCAAGCGACCGGCATAGGCTTCAACGCATCCTCGGTCTCCGCATCCACAGGTCGGCCCTTTGGATTCGAGCTTCACATGCCCCACTTCGCCGGCCGATCCGCTTGTTCCTCGAAATGGTTTGCCATTTAATATGAGCGCGCCGCCGATGCCGGTGCCTAAAAAAATGCCGATAACATTTTCATACCCTTGCGCGGCACCGAAATGAAATTCGCCATAAAGACCGGTTTGAACGTCGTTGCCGAGGGTCACGGGAATACCGCTTGCTTTCGCGATTCGTTTCGCCAAGGGAAAATTCTTTAAAAAGCGAATATTTGGAGAAGCGGCGATGACGCCTGTTCTTGGGTCAATGAAACCCGGACAGCCCATGCCGATCCCTAGGACTAGATTTGGAGTTACTTTGGCGTCGCGTAAGACGGAATGGATCGCTTCCATCAAGCTTTTCATGAAATAACGCGAGCCGCGGTCGGGCTTTGTTTTGACCTTAAGCTCGGAAAGGATTCGGAAATTCTTATCCAGGAGACAGGCTAATATTTTTGTTCCGCCGATGTCGATTCCGATCGTGTATTTCTTTTTATTGCTCATAGAAGGTCCTGTTTCGAGAGAGAATGCCTGGGACAGCCATTATATATAATCGCCCCGATGGCCTTGTGGCACCGCAGCCAATTTTTCAGAGGTGGCGGCACCACTCGGCTACGAACATATGGCCTTGTGGTGGAATGGTAGACACAACAGACTTAAAATCTGTCGGTTGGCAACGACCGTGCCGGTTCAAGTCCGGCCAAGGCCATTTTTATTTAGTCGCTTTTTTTTGAATCTCCTCGCTCCATCGTAATTCAAATTCTCGTCCAGCGGTCAGGCCAACCCGCTCGTAAATCGCGGCCAAATGTCGGTGGGCGTCGGCATCGCCCGTGATGTCATACACAAAAAGACTGTGCCCCAAAATCGTTATGGGGCGTCGGGTCTTTAGCCAAGCCAGATAGTCGTGATTGTCAAAATAGACTCCCTGAAGATTCGTGGCCGAGACGGCGAAAAGTACACGAGACGCTTGGCGTAGATCGAGCGCTTGATCGTCAATATGATTTACGTTGGAGTTCGGTAAGATTGAGTGGTAGCGAATTCCATAGGCATGTGGATCTGAGCTGCCAAAATAGGAAAGATAAATCCCTTCCACGTTTTTTTCTTTCACAAAGTGACCAAGGGCTTGAAGCTCCTGACCCCAATCAAGATTGG
>JAYWEN010000440.1:0-2996 GCA_043779245.1 Elusimicrobiota bacterium
TGTTCAATAAACTGGTCCCTCTCTCCCGCGAGTAGCTCCGTTAAAACGACATCGCCATGCAACACGGCGACTGACAAATTCTCCATATAGTCATCAGGGTGGAACCTTTTATCGAGGTCAGGCGCTTTAGAAAAAATGTTGCAAAAATTCGCAAAGATCTTTTTGATTTGAAAGGTAGAGGCCTCATTGGCATATTCCAAACGAGCAAGGTCAAGAGCATCTCCCAACCCTAAAAAGCATATTCGCTGTTTCTCTTCCCATGATGCTTCCGCAAACTTTGAGAAGTCAGATTCCACGCTGATACGCAGCTCTTCACGTAGCTTATCGAGCGCGGACCAGTTCGGTTTATGAGGATAGGATCTCATTGTAGTTATTAAATGATATATGAGCCCTCGCCGCAGGTTCGGTCACGGCCTTAAACGCGTATACGAAACCAAGAATGCATCATTAAATGAAGGTGTAGCCGAAACCCGGACCACATCATTCCCCTGCTGCAGGTAGACCTCTTGTCGTAGCTCTTCTCGCCCTATGGGCAACAGACGCCAGGCACCGAGTTCTGACGTATTCTTGTAATACTCGAGTACTTTGTCTGGCGAATCACCTGTCGAATAAATCCACCGATCCTCTCCGTGGTCGGTCATCGTCAAGAAATTAAAATGTGCCCTCGGATAGATAGGGAGGTTCTGAGACTACACCATTTTTACCTTGTAGAACCGCTGATGCCAGCATGCGAATAGAAACCACCCTAGAACTATAAATCCAAGAAAAGGCCAACGCGTAAAGAGCCCCGCGATCGCCAGAACACCGACTATTACTAAATGACGGGCACTTGGAGCTCCTCGCATTTGCAGCGATCCGTACCACCCATAGAAGATTGAACGAAATAGTCTCATGTCCAACCTACTCTCGCTCGCGCCGCTGCGCTAGTTTTATCAATTAAAAACTCCTCCGCCATGCTTTTTCCATTCCTGATATCCGGCCAGTTCATTCACTTCTACATCTACACGGGCCAATAAAACAGGCCTCTGTTTTGCAAAGGTCGATTTAGAAATCGGCATATGTCCAGCCCCCGGAAACTCGTCTATGCCCATTTGACCAAGCGATAATGACGAGACATCAACAGAATGCGGTCGTTCGCTGAAAAGATTCTTGTAGACTCGCACGTGCACGATTGCATTTTCATGCAATAACACTTTTGAGATTCCATACCTCAGTGCCCCTTGTTTGTCTCGGCCTAGAATGGAGGCATAGACTCCGCCGACGACAATCGGCGTCCGATGCACAAAGAAAGGAAGAACAAATTTCCATGTATAACCAATTGCCAACAGACAGTAAACGACTTTCATTCCCTTCTCGAACAGTCCAGGATGCGTGGCTGCATATATCGCCCACAGAACGAGCAACACCGCCGTCCCGCAAGCCAAAAAGAACCTGGTTGTTAAAGATAGCCTCATGTGTTAATCCCTCGCTAATAGCATGATATTGTCATTTATGAAGACAGTTCTGAATGAAAACAAGGGGTTTTCGGGCGCGACTTTTGCTTCATCCTCTACCGTATAGATGGGTGTTGGCGACGGCTTGGTCAGAGCCATCCCGCCCGAGGAAGCGTGAGCAGCCCAAGGGTGGGATATAGCGCCGTCCATGCCCCGAAAATGATCGGAATCGGGGGTGGCGGCAAGGACCGCCGGGATTCGTAGCCACGAATCCCTATCCTGCCACCCCCCTGATTTCACATTAACCCCCAAATCGAGCCTTTCAAAGCAACTTACAAACCTGTTCCCAGTGAACTCAGAACGTCGTCCTAATCTCTCCATCTCCAGGCCATAAAGAAACTATTTATATCGACGGTATTGGGAATATTTTGAAAGTTTTCGGCTCTAACCTTATAGAGCCCCCAATGGAAAACCCAAACGTCATTCTTGAAGCACGGTGCCCTTCTTGCGGTGGGTTTGAAAGCATTATGGAGAATCCTTTCTTGCCTTATTGTAGTGCTGTGTGCCGTCTTCTGGGTCGCCGTAAGCTAAGCTGGAAAATAAAACCTTGCCGCATTGTAGTGGACGGGCGACCGAACTTGATTGTGCAAAGCGAACCCCATTTTGATTTGCGCGAATCGGCTCTCCGTGGTGCTAGAGAGCGCGCGCTGGAGACTAATCGCAAACGCAGGCAACGGGCAGCTGCCAAGCTTCGAAATGTCCCGCCAACGGCGCAATATAAGCCATCTATTACGGACCTCTCAGAGATTTTAGCGGAGGAAAAGGCGAAGGTGACATCTTATGCCCCCTCCAATGAATAAGCGCCTTTTCACCGTTAAAGAGGCGGCGGCGTACCTTGCATTGAGCCCGATTACGCTATACCATTTAGTGCATCGGAGGCAGATTCCGTTTGTGAAGCTGAGGCCCAAGGCGTTACGATTCGATATCGGAGATTTGGATAAACTGGTCGATAAGTCGAAATCAAAGATGGTAAAGGACGCGGAGAACGATGGTCTTCTACAAGCGCGGAAAGATTTGGTGGCTGGCTTACTTCCATAACGGGAAGCGGATCAGCAAAAGTACCAAGACCACCACCGTTCCTGAAAGAGACGGTTGGGTTAAAAATTATTTTGTCGCGATAGGCAAGCAAGGGGATTCCTCTCCTGAGGCGGACTGCACATTCGCGCAAGCCCTAAACCGTTATTTGGAGATTCACTTAAAACCCAAGAATCTCACGACCTACCGGGACACAAAATACAAGCTGCCGATTTACTACCAAAAAATCCCGCCTGAAACTTCGGTATCGAAGATTCGACCGCTTCTCGACGACTACAGGGCATGGCGTCGGCAGACACAATCCCCGCTCGGAAAGCGACTCAAAGACCCCACGATAACGCTATCGGTGTCGAGCATTCGCCGAGAACTAATAATGATCATGGCGGCCGTCCGCAAGGCTCTGGAATGGGGAATGATCTCCAAAGATCCACTGATCGGGTATAAGCTTCCCAAAGAAGCCAATCCGCG
>JAYWEN010000441.1:0-5062 GCA_043779245.1 Elusimicrobiota bacterium
TGTCTTTCCTCACTGGGTGGCAATGCCTTCTAATACGGACGAAGCCCTGCAATGGTGGCGCTATTTTATTCGCAATGCGGCTCAAGTACAGCAATCGCATATCGATCAAGCGCTCAAGGACGCCGAAACAGCGACTCAGGAAATGCGAAGCGCCGCCTGCGCCGATGCGCAAACGCGTTGGATCCAAATCAATGCCGGACTGACCCAAGCGCAACACGAATCCGACTTCCAATTTACTTCGACCGCCTTGCCAGACCTTTCACAAGCCGAGGAATTTCGGGCAAAGACAGGGCCAGGCAATTCCTCAGGCGCGCCTCCCCTGTCGCGGGGTCATGATGCGGGACCTGGGTTCCCCGGCCCCTTGCCGCCTGGCACTGAAGTGTTTGACTACCATATGCCGCTTCGGAACGTCGCCGGACAACCCTTCTCTCTCGAATCCACGCGCGGTCACGTGGTGGTGGTGAATTTTTGGGCCACCTGGTGTGGGTTTTGCCGATCAGAGGAGCCCAGCTTTGAAGGGCTCATCAATCGGTTAAATGACCCCAACATCGTTTTCGCTTTCATCACTTCAGAACAACAACAGGTCGTTAAGTCATTCCTAGGCGATTCGCATTGGACCGTCCCCGTCTTTTTGACGAACACGGCGTCAGCCGGCCCTTACCAGTCCTCCGGCCTACCGGAAACGTTAATCATTGCTAAAACCGGTGACGTGGCCATGAAAGTGCCCGGGACTCGCAATTGGGATACGCCGCAAATGGCGGAGTACCTCAAGTCGCTGGCCGCCGCTAGCCGTTAATAAACATAGAAGCCTAGCGACACGGCTACTAATTTAGGAAAATTGAGCGCGTTGCCCCACCTGGTTTTGGGTGTCACCAGAAGTGCGACCTGCTGCATCCTAAGTGGACTGAATCCCCAGGTGATTGCGACCACAGACGATTACATGGCCGCGCACCAAGCTCAGCTCGAAGCTTTGCCGCAAACAGTTGCTTAGGCAACCCATAAGATGTCAAAAGCGATTCTGAAATCTCGGGTGGCCGACATTCTTTCGATTCTGCTGCAGATGATTCAAAAACTTCATCACGCCCCCAAGGAAGCGGATTCTATCAGCTCTTCACTCGATGCCTACCGATGCGAACTTCTCTCTGCCGCCTAAGGAACCTCTGGGTAGGTCCGTTGTTATAAGAGGGGAGTTTGCTAAAATCTATAGAAATACGACCAGAAAAGGATGATTTTATGGCATTAAGTCAGGAAGAAATTCTTCGTTATAGTCGGCACTTGATCATGCCCGAGGTGGGCGTGGAGGGCCAGGAAAAGCTTAAAAACGCCAGCATTTTGATCATAGGCTGTGGCGGGTTAGGGTCGCCACTGGCCATTTATTTGGCCGCGGCCGGCATCGGCCATCTGGGTCTCGTCGATTTTGATCTCGCCGATTTCACCAATCTTCAGCGTCAAATTGCTTTTGGAACAGGCGACGTAGGCCGGCCGAAAGTGGATGCCACGAAGGACCGCATTAACTCCATCAATCCCAATGTGAAGGTCACCACCTACCGCACGAAGCTCAGCGCGGATAATGTCATGGACATTTTTAAGGATTACGACATCATCATTGACGGCACCGATAATTTTCCAACGCGCTACCTAACGAACGATGCCTGCGTGTTCCTCAAAAAGCCGAACATCTATGGCAGTATCTTCCGCTTTGAAGGGCAAGCCACGATTTTCTGGGGCGAGAAAGGTCCCTGCTACCGCTGCTTGTATCCCGAGCCGCCACCGCCGGGAATGGTTCCTTCCTGCTCAGAAGGGGGAGTGCTGGGCATTCTTCCGGGAACGATTGCGCTCATTCAGGCGACCGAATCGATCAAGTTGATCTTAGGCAAAGGCGAGCCGCTCATTGGTCGTCTGTTGCTCTATAACGCTCTCGACATGAAGTTCCGCGAAGTGAAACTGCAGAAGGATCCGGAATGCCCGGTCTGTAGTAAAAATCCGACGATTACGAAGCTCATCGACTACGAGCAGTTCTGCGGCATCGCGCTCGGACAAGAAGAGGCCACCGTGTCTACCAATGGAATCAAAGAAATCACCGCCAAAGAATTGAAATCTCTTATGGATAAAAAAAAGAAATTTAAACTCGTCGATGTGCGTGAGCCGCACGAGTATCAAATTGCCAAAATCCCAGGGTCGATCTTGATTCCTCTTGGAGAGATCGCTCAACGAGCCAATGAACTGGATACAGCTGAAAGCCTTATCGTGCATTGCCGATCCGGCGCGCGCAGCGCCAAGGCCATCGGCGTACTAAAGACGCTGGGCTTCAAACGGCTGCAGAATCTTAAAGGTGGAATTCTGGCTTGGTCGCAGGATGTCGATCCGTCGGTTCCCCAATACTAATGGAAAAGACTTTCACCCTCCGCGAGGCCGACGCGTTGTTGCCGAAGGTCGAATCGATCCTTCAGCACATGGACGTTCTCCTTAAGCGGACGCATCAGCTTGCCGCGACGCGGCCGCCGGCTGCATCCGATCCTTCGGCGCTTGAAATTGCTGAATCCGCCCGGATCCGGTCGCAAATGGAATTTCTTCTGCAGGCCGTCGAAGAAGATATTCAACTCATCGGTCACATGGGGGGCGTCGTCAAAGACGTTGAAAAAGGACTCGTGGATTTTCTAGGACGCGTCGAAGGCGAGGACGCTTGGCTGTGCTGGAAGCGCGGCGAGCCGAAGATCTATTTTTGGCATCCGCTTCACGCGGGGTTTTCAGAGCGCCAGACGCTCAAGCGCGGCGAAGATCGTACGACGACAACGCATTAAGACTCTCAGGAACTTAAGATAGGCCATGGCGTTAAAAAGGACGTATGGTCGAACTCATGGAAAAACAAGCGACGTCTAAAGAGTTATTTGAAAAAGAGGCGCTCAAGCATCTTGATGAGCTCTTTGCCTCGGCTATGCGCATGACGCGTCAAAAAGAGGCCGCCGAAGATCTCTTAAGTGAAGTCTACGCCAAAGCCTGGAAGTCCTTCTCCCAGTTTCAGCCTGGCACCAATCTGCGCGCGTGGCTCTATAAAATTCTTACCAATACCTACATCAATCAATATCGACACAAACAACGGCAACCTTTTATGGTCGAGCTCGACAAACCCGATGCTTCGGATACGGGTTCTGGCGGTGACCTCTATGACCGGATTCTGGGCGCCAATCCCAGCCCCTTTGATAATCCCGATCAGGCGTTGGCCAATCGCATCTTGGATCAAGACTTGAAGAAGGCGATCGACGATTTGCCTGACGAGTTTAGGCTTGCGGTCATTCTCTCGGACGTGCAAAATTTTTCGTATCAAGAGATTGCCGACATCCTTTCGATTCCGATTGGTACCGTACGGTCGCGCTTGTGGCGCGGTCGGCGTCTGCTCCAACGCATCCTGTGGAAACAGGCTGTGGCTGCCGGAATCGTTTCCGAGCCCAAAACAGGGAAGAGCGTGACCAACCCATGAACTGCCAAGAATGGTACGTGAAGCTGTATCGGATTTTGGACCGGGATGTCGAAGAGACTGTTTGGCTTGAAGTCGAAGCCCATATGAAATGCTGCCGCCCATGCTGGGACCGGTATGAATTTGAAAAGCGCATCAAAGAACAGATTAAAAGCTCTTGCTGCAAAGAAACCTGCACGGAATCCCTTCGCAAGCGCATCAAAGCGTTCCTCGAAAAATATTAAGATAGCCTTGTGCTATCGTTTTATAAATTTCTCAAATTTTTCTTCCGCTATGTCGTGCCCCATCGTCTTCGTTATTCCGTAGCCCGCCTTTTTAGTCGTCTGGTCTATGCCATTAACGCTCCTCGCCGGAAAATTCTTATCCAAAATCTAACACCGCTCGTGGGGGAGGCCGAAGCGCAGAAGCGCGCGCCTGTTCTCTTCGAAAATTTTGCGATGACGGCAGTCGATTTCTTTTGTGCGCGAGTGAACATCGCGCGGGGGATGCTTGAAAAGAATACGGCGATCGTCGACAAAACCTATAGGAAGACCAAACGGGTGATGGTCGTGACGGCTCATTTTGGGAATTGGGAATTAGGGATGTCCTATCTTCTGGAAAAAGGATTTTCCTTAGCGGGTGTGTATGCCCCGTATCGTGAAGATGAAGTTGTTCAATGGATTTTGAATCATAGGAACTCTGAGGTCGAATGGATTCCGGCGGCACGCGGGGCGGCAGAAGCCTGCATAAGCGCATTGGAACGTGGGCGCATCCTGGGCATGGTGGCCGATATTCCATTCGGAGAAAAAGGACACCGCGTGGCCATGGCGGGAAGCTCAGCGCATCTTCCTTTGGGGCCCTGGGCGATCGCGGCACGAGCGCGCGCAACCGTGATTCCCGGATTTGTTTTACGGCTTGCCCCAGGTCAGTACAAAATTATCTTCCACGAACCGATCGCGCCGCGCGAAGGCTCGTTCCGCAAACAGATGGTGGAATCCCAGGAAATCTTCCGAGGCCATCTCGAAAGCTATCTCCGTCAATACCCAGAGCAGTGGGGCGTGCTTCAACCGTTTTGGGATCAGAAGGCCTCGTGCTAAAGCGTTCATCCCGATTCCTATTGCCTCTGGCCGCGGGACTTTGCCTCCTGTTATTTTTGTCAGTCGCCTATCTGATTCATAAAGAACATGAGACGCTGAATCGTTTGTTGCACCCGGGCGACGCCCTTTTGGATACAGAAATTTATAGCCGGTGGCTCGAGTTGAAAGCGCGGGAGCACCCTTCTCGTCTCCGCATTGTTCGTTGGCTGAACGCGGTGGATTACCATCGCGTTGCGCACGCCCCGACCCAAGCGGGCGATTATCAATTAGACGACCGGAAAGCCACCGTTTTTGCCCGACCTTTTCTTTATCCAGATAAAGAACTTCCCGCACAACTCATGGTGCTTCGATTTAGTTCGGGGCATTTGGATTCTTTAGAGGCCTCGTCCGGTCATGCGGATCTCAAGGAATGGCGTCTCGAGCCTAAGTCGCTGGCCCGTTGGTCGAGTGGAACTAAGACGGCGCGCGTCATTGTTCGAATTGCAGAATTGCCGGCGTATGTGCCGCGAGC
>JAYWEN010000442.1:0-4763 GCA_043779245.1 Elusimicrobiota bacterium
CCAAGAACCATTCAAAGTCAGTTGGTCACATTCAAGAACCGTAAGAATAAGAACCTCATCGGATTCGTTGATCTTCCGGTTGAATCTCCCTCCAATTCAGCGCCCTTCATTATCGTTTGCCCAGGATTCGGTGAAACGAAGACAAATGCTTTAAGCATTTCTTATTTTCTGGTTAAAAACGGGTTCCGCGTTCTTCGCTTTGATGCCTCGGATCATACGGGCGAAAGCGACGGGAATATTTTTAGCTGCACGCTGTCTAAAATGGGAGAGGATGTTCAGTCTGGGATTGATTTTTTAGAGAAGCAATACGGCTGCGATCGTGTCGGTTTGATTGCCACCAGCCTGTCCAGTCTAGCGGTCTTGAAAGTGTCTTCCTTGGATCCCCGCGTCGCGTTTATGGGGGGGCTCGTTCCCGTGGTGAATCTAAAGTATACGCTTCACGCCGTTTACAATGAAGACCTCATCGGAGAGTTTGTCGCGGGGCGGAAATGGGGCGCCATCGATATCCTAGGTTTCCCGATCGATGCGGATCAATTTCTATCCGACGCTGTCGAAAACGGATATCACAGTTTGGCGTCGATCAAAACCATCATGGAGTCGATTAAAGCTCCTATCCATTTTATTGTGGGGTCCGAAGATCCTTGGGTGCACGAAAAGGATGTACAGGAAGCCCTGACGCCAGTGAATGGAAAGATTCGAACATCGACCCTCATTCAAAGCAGCATGCATCAGCTTCATGAAAACCCCATGGCCTCCAAAGCCGCACTCTTTGAGATTACAAAAGCGGCGATCAAGCATCTGACGGGCTCGGATGTTGCGGCTGAGTCCATCGAGCGACCCAGCCTACGGGAAGTGGCCATCCAATCGCGCATCGAACGGGAACGCGGAAAGCTCAGCGATATCACCTCGAAGGATGACGACCTCAATTTCTGGTCGACCTACCTAAACCAGTTTACGTTCATCATGCGTGTGCCTGACTTTCGCGAATTTTTTGCCCGCATGGAAGAGCTTCTGGGGTATCCCGAGGAAGGGCAGACGGTTTTTGATGCCGGATGTGGAAATGGAAGCTATGGGTTGTGGCTCATTAACTCGATGTTGGAAAAACAACGAAATGCCAAACGAATCCAAATCCCCCGATTTTCCTACGTAGGTCTTGATTTCGTTCCTTCGGCCCTTGAAGAGGCGAAAAAAACGCATGCCAAGGCGATGCGTCTTGTGAGCGAACAGCGAAATGTCTCAGGGTCGATCAATTTTGTTTACACCTTAGCGGATCTCGACCATAAGTTGCCCTTTATGGACAACTACTTCGATAAGATCTGCTGCAACCTGGTGTTGTCCTATGTCCAACATCCGCAAAATGCCATTAAGGAGCTCTATCGCGTTCTCGCGCCGAAGGGCAAATTGCTGATCTCCACACTAAAACCGTTCGCGGATTTATCCGTTGTCTATAAGAGTTTTGTAGATCAGGCCCGAACATCGGAGGATGTCCTTGAGGCCCGGAAGCTCTTAACCAATGCAGGATCCATTCGATCCAGAGAAAGTGAAGGACATTTTAAGTTCTTTAGTGAAGCGGAACTGATGGGGATGTTGCTCTCGATTGGAGCGAAAGATCCTCTTATTTGCCGATCATTTGCGAATCAGGCCAATATCGCGGTGGTGTCCAAACCTTAATGATGAATCTCTCGGCTTACTACAGCCTTTCGGCTCTCTGTAATGTCCTGGCAAATGTCGTTTTAGGGGTTCTTGTTTTCGGAAAAAACCCATACAGTCGACGCAATATCACGTTCTCGTTGTTCTGCGCTTCGGTCGCGTTTTGGAGCATGTTCTATCTGCTGTGGCAACGGACGACAGACTCAGATATCGCGCTGACGTATTGTCGGTGGCTGATGTTCGGTGCCATTTGGATCCCGTCCTTTTTTTTCGACTACACGATTGCTCTTCTGGATAAAGCCGATCGAAAGCGGATTCTCATTTGGCCGAGTTATGCAATGTCTTTCCTTCTCGGAATACTCGATCTCTCCACGCCTCTCGTCGTTCACCACGTGGAGCCCCGCTTAGGATTCCGCTTCTGGCCAGTTCCTGGCTATTTGTTTCACGTCCACCTCTTCATGTTTGGATTTCTGGTGGCCTATGCCGCCTTTCTCCTGTTCATGGGGATTCAAAAGGAGCAGGGGCTCGCCCGGATGCAGCTTCGTTATTCTCTGATCGCGACTCTCGTGGGATTTGGTGGAGGGGTGATCAACTATCTCCTCTGGTACAACATCCCCGTCAAGCCGGTGACCAATGTGGCGGTATCCTTTTATTCCGTGATCATCGCATATACGATCCTGAAGCATCGACTGATGGATATATCTGTCATCGTTCGCAAGACGCTCATTTATTCCGCCGTGGTGGGAACTCTGACCACCCTCTATCTCGGCGTCATTACCGTGATTGCCCATGTCTTTGAAGGGCTCACCGGATATCAGACCGCTTTTTCCTCCGCCGCGGCCGCCGCCTTGGTTACGTTTTGCTTCCATCCGCTTCGAAAGCGAGTTCAAGTGTTTATCGATGGGAAGTTCTTCCGCCAATATGTTGATCGCGAAGAAAAACTCTATGAGCTGTCCCGCGAAGTTATTACGCATACTACCCCAGAGGCGATGGCTCAAGCTTTAATGAAAGTGTTGCGGGAAACGTTGCACCCCAAGGTTGGGGTGTTGTATCTCAAGTCAAATCAGGGATCCGGATTTATGCCGACGGCCGCGTGGGGGGACAACAGTCAGGAGCCTTTGTCGGATGACAGCCCGTTGGCTCGCTATTTTGTCGATCACCCACAACCCTTCGTGCAGGATATGCCTTCGAATATGGGCCAGTCCCAGAGTACGAGACGAAAAACAGGGCGCGAGGAGGCGATTTGATGCCTCTGTATTCGATGCCTTTTGCCGTAAGCGCAGTCGCGTACTTGGTGTTTGGCCTCTGGATTGTCACTCGGCAGGGAAGCAAAGCTAAAATCTTATACGGGCTTCTGAGTATCACCACGTGTTTGTGGCAGGGGATCTGGGCGATTCTCTTCGGCGGCTTGCCCGAACAAATCGCGTATCTCTGGTTGAAAATATGTTTTACCGGCATTGTTTTCATTCCCGCCGTGTTCTATCACTTCATCGCGGTGTTCGCCGAGAAAAAAGATGAGAATTGGTTTGTCGGTGCCGTGTATGGCGCGTGCGCTCTCTTTGCGGCCACAGTGTGGATCAACAACCTTTTCCTCAATGGGTTCAACACGTACTCTTGGGGAATCGCCGCCAAAGCCGGTCCCGTGCATGCCTTTTTCGGGATTGTGATCGTCTTTGTCATTAGCCGTGTCGTCTTGGTGTTTTATCGGTCAAGCGGAGAAAGAAATTTTTCACAAACGAAAAGACGCCAAACGCATCTCGTGAAAGCCGCTGCGCTCATTTATTGTGGTGGGGCCGTTGATATTTTGTCGAATTATGGGTTGTCTGTGTTTCCGTTCAGCACGCTTTTTCTGGGCGCGGCGATCATCCTGTTTGGTTATGCCATTCTTCGGTATGAGTTTTTAGCTGTTGCGTTGCCCAGTGAGAGTCTCGTCGAGCTTCATCGGAGACAAGCGGCATCGCAGGAAATGGCACGTCTTGGCATGGCCGCCGCATTCCCTTTGGTCAGCCAGGGTGAACTGCTCGGCTATCTTTTGTTGGGCGAGAAAATGTCCGAAGAATCCTACAGCAAAGAAGATCTTTTGCTGTTACGTATTGTGGCGAACCAAGCTGCCTTGGCCTATCAGCGTGTTCGTTATCTGGAAATGGCGGTGCATGGGGCGCGCACCGAGATGTTGGGGGAGATTGCCGGTGGGTTTGCGCATGAGATTAAGACTCCGCTGGCCAACATCAGTTTGCCAGCCGAGCTGAGCCTGATGGATATCACCGATTTGGAGCAGGGGAAGAGGACGCTCGCGGAAGTGCTTCCAGAACTTAAAGAGCGTATGAAGGGAATTATGCAGCAGGCGTTCAAAGCGAGCGAAAAGATCGAAGCAATCCGCCAATTTTCAAAGCCTGGGCAGGTGCAACTGGAAGCAGTGGACCTGTCCAAAGTTCTTCAGAACAGTTTGAGTCTTCTCGATCACGTGCTGCGGAAGACCGACACGCGCGTGCGCACAGAGTTCCCAACCATTATGACCCCTATTCGTGGCGACGCCAAGCAGCTCGAAATTGTTTTCGTTAATTTGATCAAGAACGCCGCCGAAGCGATGGCGCTTCATTGCTCGGTGGGGCTTGCGCGTGAACTGTGGCTCAAGGGGCACGAAGATGCTAATTGGGTCGTCGCCTCCGTGAAGGATTCCGGACCCGGCATTAAACGCACAGACATGGGGCATCTCTTTGAAGCGTATTTTTCAACCAAGGGTTCAGATGGGACGGGAATGGGGCTTTTTCTCTCCCGGCAAGTGATCAAAGCGCATGGCGGATCGATCGATGTGAAGAGTGAAGAAGGCCAGGGAACGGAGTTCATTATTAAATTGCCAAAGTTTATGGGGCAAGAACATATGGGGGTTCACCAAGCCGCATGATACTTCGACTTCTGATCGTAGACGACGACACGAGCTTGAGCGGCCATCTGCGCGCGTTTTTTGAGCGCCAGAAATACAAAGTTGAAGTGGCCTGTGATGGCCTCGAAGCACTCGCCAAAACCAAAGAGTTTCACCCGCATTTAATGTTCTTGGACATCGGCATGCCCGGAATGTCCGGGATTGAAGTGCTGAAGGAAGTGAAACGGAC
>JAYWEN010000443.1:0-1992 GCA_043779245.1 Elusimicrobiota bacterium
TCCAGTCCGAAATCTCATAGATCCAGGCACTCCGGTCGTAGTGGTTGGCGACTTCCCGCGCGATATCGAGATCCATATTCGTCATATCTTTTGGAAGACAAGCCACACGTAAACGGGCAGGTATTCCACGATTTGTATCGCCGGGTTTAAATCCCATACCTGCAGGGTGCGATAGCGCGTGAGCACCGTGTAAGACAACGCGATCGTGCCATTCCAAAGCAGAAAAGCGGGATTTGGAAAAAGGCATAAAAAAGGAGTGAGCCACAAGAAATACCACGGATGAACCGTCGGAGCAAAGAATAAGGCTATCGCGATACTCCAAAAGGCCGTGAGCGCAGGCCCACCCGATACGGTCACCCGCGCGACCCACCACATGGCGCCAAATCCCAGAACAGCCGTGATACTTTTGGCGAGATATCCATTGCCTCCGATGATGGGTTGAAGGAGCGCGTAGAAGGACGCATTGAATTGCCAATTCTGCGTGTAACGCGTCGGTCCCGTGACGAGAATCGTGGGCGGCCGAACCAGGGCCAGACCGGCGGCGGCCAGGAGCCCCCATGCTCCAAGAAGCGGCCAGTCCGCTCGCAGGATCGCGGCAGGGACCAGGAGTGCGCTCATGTATTTTGAGAGGAAGGACGCGGCCAGGCCCGCTCCGGCCCAGAGAGGATGGCCCTTTTCCCAGGCCAGCACGCCGAGCGTGAGCATGCAAATGCCCAAAGAATCGTGATGCCCCGATCCTGCGATCTCGATGATGACGAGGGGATTCCAAGCATAGAGCAGGAGATTGCGGCTGTCGACGCCGTACTGCGCCATCAATTTCCAAACCACAAGCATGGTCAACAGATCAAAGAAAACGAACACAATTTTCTGGCCCATGACATCCGTCCAGATCCACCAACGATCTTCCCCCTTAAATCCAGTGGGTGAGGCAAATCGAATAAAGTCCGTGATGTAAGTGCCTGCACGGAAGGCGAACTGACTGAATGTCGGGTAGACGGTCGAAATGGTCTTGTGGTTGATCCGTTCCCAGCTCGCATTGCGCAAGTGAGAAAGTTCCGGCGCTTCGGGAGGATACCGAAAAGGACTATACCCCTGGCGGGGGAGCCGACCTTCCCAGCCGTAGCGAAAGATGTCATCAGACAAGGAAGGGATTGTCGGAAGGAGTGTCAGACGAAAAAGGACCGCAAAGCCGATCACGGCCGAAACTGGGATGGCCTGAGACTTCCAAGCGGCGAGACATAGCAGAAAAAGAAACCCATAAAGGACCAAATACAAATTGATGTGGAGGAACCACTCTTTCTGGAGACTGAAAAGTAGAAAACAAACTTCAATGGCCACGCCACAAATAATCGTCGTCGCAGGAGTATTCATGGGGTACGGAGTACAGACCGGGTCAACGGGAAATAGGTCAACGCTTTAGCGTTGGACTCCACCCTCAGCAGATCTTCTGCCGTATCGAGATCCCCTTCGATGGGAAGAAACTCAGCGGCTAGGCGTTTGTGAGCAAGGATTTTCCGGGTTTGTTCCAGAACTATTGGGCTTGACCAGGCGATCCCTTCGAAAAGAAACGGCATGGACTCCTTCATTCCGATCAGATAATACCCGCCGTCTTGCGCCGGTCCCAGCACGACGGGTACGCGGCTTAGACCCTCCCATGCGGAGTCCAACAGCGATGGGCTCAAGGTTGGAAGATCAGACCCAATTACGAGGACCGGCTCACGCCGTTGATCAAAGACGTGCTGGGTTGCACGGATCAAGCGTTCGCCGAGGGTCCGCCCTTCCTGCGCAAACCAAGAGACATCTTCCGCTAACCAGGAAGGATTTGGAAAATCAGGATGGGGCTGGTAAGCCACCACAACAGTGGTGGAAGAGAGTCTTCCGGCCACGGCAAACGTATCCGTCGCCATGGCGCGGTAGAGAGCCGCCGCTTCCTCAGCACCCAGGACAGGAATCAAACGCGTCTTCACAGTGCCTGCGACCGGCGCTTTGACA
>JAYWEN010000444.1:0-1640 GCA_043779245.1 Elusimicrobiota bacterium
AGCTTTTCATAGCGTTCCGCACTCCTTAAGTTTTCCATAACCTGACTAAAGGATTTGTCATAGGCGACCAAACCTGAAAGATGTTCCGCATTTTCATTAAGTCGCTTTCCGGAGTTGGTTGATTTGTCCTTTAAAAGATCGCCAACCAATTCTTTAACAAATGATAACGGTTGGCGTGTAGAGCTTCTTTGCGTGAAGCTGCGAAACCCATAAAATGCCATCGCCGCAAATAAACCAAAAATCGGCCCCACTCCTCCTAACGCTACAGTCGCGGCAATTAGCGTTAAAAACGGGAGCGTCGAAACGAGGGAATGACGGCTGGACCACCGGGCGGCGGTTAGGAGAAATGCTGCTAGCGTCATTACGGGTACCGCTGTCCATCCCAGAATGAGCAACAGCGGCAATAGCATCACAAATTGGGCGGCAAACGATTTCGCTATACCTGTCACTGTTTGCTTGATTTCCCGCGTGTCGGCAGCGGCCCCCTGTGAGAGCCCGGTAACGGTATAAATGATATTTATCATCGTCAGACGTACAGCGTCCCTCAGTACGCCGAATAAAGATAACCGCATGGCTGGCGTTCTTGCAACGGCCCATACCTGTTTCCATTCGACCCAAGTCCCTCTCCAGGCCGAATTGTTCAAAGTGTGCCATACCCTCCATCCCGTTTCTGCAGGATTGACCCCGCGGTTCATCATAAAGGCCGCTAAAATACCGGAGAAAGCCATAAAGAGGAACGGCCATGACCAAGCGATTGCTGGACTTTGCCAGATCCAAACACCTAGTAGACCAACCGCCAGCATCGTGAAGGAAGGGGAGATGTGGGTGGTGGCATAAGTTCGTAGTAGCTGGCGCGGATCTTTCCATTCCAATTCGAATCCTCGTCCGGTTGCCACATAACTGGCATAGCCTGCCAATGCGTCATCCACCCCGACCGCATGCGTATAAATATGGAATTGATAAAAGGGCAGCATCCCTCCTAAAAACATTTGTGCATAGGTTTTCAAAGCATTCCATAGACCCATATGCATACTCATTTCCATGATCCCAGGAAGTCCTATCGCCTGAGACAACAGTAAACCGAGCACACCCCCAAGACTGTCGGAAGGAATTCCTGCAAATGGACTGATCCCCAATAGGAGAACTACCAATAGATAGAGGCGGGCCACCACGGACTTCACTAAGGTCTCACGAAAATAAAATCCTGTGTGCCCAAACACATGCGTGAGCCTTTGAAAAAAGTCAATATTTTTAGATGTGTGGAACCAATAGAGTTCCGGCGAAAGTCCTTGCTGCGCGGCCCCCATGCCAAATTTGTGAAAAATTCCTTCCGTGGTTCCGATGCTGACTTCTCGTCCCTTTCCTTCTTCTAGATACTCCACATACTTAATGTCTCCGCCTTTGAGCATGAGGTAATAGGCGCCAAAAATATCTTCATTTACCTTCGAAGGACTACTCACACCATTTAAATTCCAACCTTTCAGCCAGTTGGTATCCCACACATCCGGATGACCATAATGAAGCCGATCTTTCATCAGTGCCAAATGTCTCTGGACGATGGTCACAAATGTTCGGTCGGCCAATCCATGGTAACTTCCAATTTTTCCGAACGAACTCGTGAAAATGCGCTCGGGCATTCC
>JAYWEN010000445.1:0-5159 GCA_043779245.1 Elusimicrobiota bacterium
TGTCACGAATCCGCGCAATGCGCGGCCCGCTCTTGAGCATGGAGAATCCGCAGCGAACGCAAAAGTCAGTTTGGGTTGGAGAGGTGAAGTTGCAGGAGGGACAGGTCAACGACTTAAAACCCGCCGCCGAAGGCCTTGAAGAAATCGTCACCGCCGGCATCTTTTTTGCTTTCCGCTTTTTTAGCTTTTTTGGCCCCGGGGACCTCTTTCTTGGAATTTTCCGAGCCCTGCTGAACAGGATTCACGAAACTTTTACGTAGTCCTTCCGCGAAGGCAAGCACTTTGGAACCGCGATCAAAGTACATATGAAACGGAGATTCTTTTTCGAGAGGCTCATAGGAGTTTCCCAAACTGTCACGTTTTTGTTCCCAATCCGGTGCATACACGAGTTTGTTGCGGATATCCACACGGCCCTTGCGGTCAAAAGGAACTGAGAAGCGAATCCGGTAGATGCCATTAAAATTTGTGACGGTGGGATCAAACATCGAATTTTCTTCGCCCGGATCGCCCACTCGGACGAGAACGCCTTCGACGGGATTTTCGCTATAGTCGACGATCATGCCGCGGATAAATCCTTCCAAAAACTCGGTGTACTTGGGCAGCATGATGAAGAGAACTTTCTTTTTGCCGGTGACCTTTCGAACGATGGTGAGATCCACGACGCGCTCTTCGGCAAAATCGTAGCGCACTAAATCGGCTTTCGTCTCCACTGACCAACAGACTTTAGACCCATAGAAGAGGCAAAAGCTCAACAGAAAAAGTCGCGTGGGAAACTTGGCCATTAGGACGAGCGAGGATCAGCCGACGCCGCGTCGTGCTTGCCCGCTGAACTGACAGCAAGACCCACAGGAGGACGCCGGCCGTAATAATCGAACGTGATGCGTGCGACCGAAGCAATGAATCCCTTGGCGGTCTTGTAGGTTTTGTCGTGGGAGGTGAGGACGCAGATCATGTAATCGCCTTGGGGCGAGAAAACGATGCCGACATCGTGACAGGCTTTGCGCAGAAGTCCAGTCTTGTGCGCGATCAACCAACCCGTAGGCAGAAAGCGTGGCAGCCGGTCGCGAAGGTGCTGATGCTTGAGAATATCGAGCATCTGTTCACTGGCCTGGGGGCTGACGAGTTCGCGTTTATAAATCTTCTCCAAGAGAAAGGCCATATCGCGAGGACTTGTGACGTTATCTTCGTCGACCTGGCGAGACGTCAGTTTAAATCCTTCCGCGTGCACGGCTGTGTCAAGCAAGCCCAAACGTGTGAACGTTTTTTGAAGATATTCGAGACCCAACTGGCGGACGATCAAGTCGGTGGCCGTGTTGTCGCTATTGCCGATCATGTATTCGAGCAGCTCACGATTGGTATAGACCGAGCCATTGGGAGCCAATTTGAGAACGCCCGATCCGCCCTTCTTGTCGGTGCGCTGCAGAGTAATCGGTGTGCTGAGCGATAAAATTCCCTCTTCGACGGCTTGGAAGGCTGCGCATAAGATTGGAAACTTGATGAGACTTGCGCTGGGGAAGGATCCTTCGCTGTTTACTGCAACGGTCTGGCCGCTTTTAAAATCTTTGATGATGTAGCCCACGTTGCCGCCGAAATTGTTGCGCCGCGCACCCACGGCTTTCACGAGCGATTTCCAATCGTCAGGGTTAATGGAGATGCCTTCGGGTTTGGGGATGACAGGAACGGCGGCCATTGTTTTTAGGCCGTCACCCATCAGAAGCATGAGGAGCATGGCGCTGATGGAGGCGCCATAGAGGAATGCACGATTCAATTGAATCTTTTTTCTTTTCATTTCACCTAAGCTTGGCCTGATTCCCGCCAAAATTCAAGAGTTTTTAGCATATTTTGCTGCACTATAGTCGAAGAAGGTTTCGTAGCAAGAAATAGACGTTTTCCTTACGTTCTCTCATCCGGCGAATAAAATAGGGAAGCCAGTGCGTGCCGTAGGGAATATAGACATTCGTGCGGTACCCTTTCTCCGCTAAGGCCTCAAGCCAGTGGTTTTGGATGCCATACAGCATTTGGAACTCGAATTGTTCTTTACCCACTTTTTTAGTCTCAGTCATGTCGAGAATGTAGTCGATCATTTCACGGTCATGCGTGGCGAAGGCAGGGTAGATTCCGCGGTCGGTGTGATCGAGAGTTTTCTGCAAGAGCATTCTGTAATTTCCGTTTACGGCCGACTTCGAGGCGTAGGCAACCGTCGGCGGCTCTTTATAGGCTCCTTTGCAAAGTCGAAGGTTCAACGGTCGACGAACGAGCTGATCAAAATCGCTCCCGGTGCGCACGAGATAGGCCTGCAGGCACAACCCGACGGCTTTGTAACGCGGTCGAAGCTCATCAAAAGCGTCGATGGTTTTTTGGGTGAGGGCCGACCCCTCCATATCGATCCAAATAAATAAACCCAAACGATCCGCTTCTTGCGCGATGCGTTCCAAATTTTTCGCGCAGACGTCCTTGGAGATGAGCACGCCCATTTGGCTCACCTTTAAAGAGACGGCGGCGCGTACATTTCGTTCCTTGATTAGTCGCAAAAGAGTCAGGTATTCGTCGACTGCGGCTTGAGCTTGCGTCTCCAAGAAAACGTCTTCCCCTAAAAAATCGATAATGGCCGACATCCCTCGCCCATTGACGCGTAGCGCGGCCGTGACGGCCTCGAGCGCCGTTTCACCAGCGACAAAGCGTTGCGCAAACCATTTAAAAACAAACCAGCTCGAGAAGCTCATAGCCTGAGCAGCAGGCACTTCACGCTGCCTCCGCCTTTCATGAATTCTGAGGTCGGCGATTCCAAAACGTGATAGCCCAGCTGATTGAGCTTTTGCTTTAGTCCGCGGCTGGCCTGATTGAGAATGACCGTGCGCCCAACGCGCAGTCCATTGCAGGCGAATTGAAACGCGTCCGCGCGCGACACTGCAATGGGGTTCTTAATAAAACGTTTGATCACTTTCTGACCATAGGCATCGAACGCTTGGGGGTAGTAGAGAACAGAATTATCATCGAGAGGAAGAAAGCACGTGTCAAGATGATAAAACCGGGACGTGCGGAGTTCAAGAGTGACGAGCCGTTTGCCAAGCTCAGCGCTGACGCGTTCATGTGCGGTGGCTTCGGAGCGAAAGTGAAATCCACCGAAAAGCATGTCCCGGTAGGGAAGAAGATCCCCCTCACCTTCGAAAAATAAGCCCTGAGCCGCATCTTGGATTTTATATCCCTGTCGACGAAAATAACCGATAAACGCCGCTTCTTCCCCGCGACGTTCTTGAAAGCGGAAATGACTCGGAACAAACGTTCGGCCCCGAACCACGCCCGCGTTTGCCGTGAACACCATATCGGGACAGCCTTTTTTTTGCCGAACGACTGAGACCTGGACGCCTAATTGTTGAAGTGACGTGCGAAGGAATTCCCATTGGCTCCTGGCCCTCTGGCGGTTGGTGCGATTGGCCACATCCATCCAGGGATTAATCTCGTATTGAATCGAATAGAACGTCGGCGGGCACATCAAGAGCTTCATCTAATGCCTTTGCAGCTGCGTGCGAAGCTCCCTTAAAAAATAACCGACGTCGGTGACAAGGGAGGTCGATTGCCACGTGCCGCGATCGGAAAGCTTTGTGACGGATGAGGGATTGATGTCGACGCAGACGGTGCGCACGCGCGCGGGCAAGAGATTTCCCGTGGCTACGGAGTGCAACGTGGTGGCGAGCATCAGAACGAAATCAACATCGCGGAGATTTTTCCGCATCGCGCTTTGCGCCTCGGCCATATCCGTGATGACTTCGGGGAGCGGACCATCATCGCGAATAGATCCGGCCAACACAAAGGGGATCTTCTTCCGGACACAGGCGGCCATAATGCCCGTCTTAATCTTTCCCTTGTGAACGGCATTTTTGATGGATCCTAATCTTCGAATAAGATTGATCGTACGCAAGTGATGCTCGTGTCCCCCCCTTGTCGCCGCGCCACTTTGGAGACTCATCCCCAGGGAGGTGCCGTATAGGGCTGCTTCCATATCATGCGTGGCAAGGGCATTACCCGCAAAGAGGACATTGATATATCCGTTTGTAATGAGCCAAGCCAGATCTTCATGCGCACCCGTATGAATCACCGCGGGACCTGCGACGATACAGGCTTTTCCTTTTTCTTTTTTGATCTTGCGCAAGAACTCCGCAATTGGCCGAATGAATGCAACCTTGGGTTTTTCCGTCGAAGCATCGCTCGTCATGAATTCAAAAAGTGAGCCTTCACGCGGCCGCTCGAGTGGAACCACTTTTACACCTCGATGCCCCACGACAAAATAGTCTCCGCGCTTAACTCCCGCGAATCGAACCGGCTCGCAATGGCCTGTTTTGGGATCGACTCGAATCCCTGAATCCATTTCTTCGCGGCTCATGCGGATCCAGCGCCCGCGAAAGCGAATCCACGTTTCCAAATTGGTGGTCGTATAAAAGCCGTCGGGAAATACTCCGTTCTGAGTCACGCGAGCCAGTTCGACATCTTCTTTTTCGAGGACTTCGGCACCGAGATTACGCAGATCTTTGAGGAGAACATCGAGTTTTTTTTGCGAGTCAGCTTGAATGGTGAGGCTGGCGCGGCTGCGTTCAAATTTTCGTTGACCGACGTGGATGTCGTCGATCGAAAACCGCGCGCCCTGTTCCATGATTCGATCAAGAACCTTCGAGAAGGTGAGTGAATCAATAATGTGGCCTTGGAGCAGGACTGTCTCAGAAAACTGGGCCGTTTTACTCATCTATTCGGAGCCTAACAGAAAGGTGTTGATTTATCAATAGGAACTACAAATTAAGGATCAGCAAAACGCAAAAAGCCTGACTGATTTTCCTTAGGAAAGGATTCAGCCAGGCTTTCAGGTTTGGAATAACGGAAGGGTACTTTTAGCGGCGACCGCGCTCGTCCCTGGGATCGAGAGATTCTGTCGTGATAGTGCAATGAAGACCAGCGCTGAAGTCGAAGACGAAGTTTACATTCAGCGTAGTGCCTGCTGGCCAGTTGCCCTGAGGAGTTTGGATGGTTTCCTGACATCCACTTCCTGCCCCCGGCTCTAAAAACCCCTTAACTCCAACGACGTAATAGGTCGAATTCGGAACGGTCATACTCCCGGTGCGAGTATCCCCGACCTGCATTGGAGGTACGGCAACATACTGTCCTCTCGG